>JBJEPL010000076.1:0-1775 GCA_051881215.1 Eubacterium sp.
AGAAAATCCTCTTGCCGATACGCCTGCTTTGGATAAGGACAAATTATCCCAATTGCAGAAATTCCTGGACGAAAATATATGATGTATAATATAGCCAACATATTCCTGTTGGTTATATATTTAAACGATATTGTTAATTTTTTCACAAATGGTAAAAAATCCAAAAAAATTCGCACAAAATAATTGTGAAATTATTATCATTTTTATTATAAATGCAGAAATTGATAAAAAAATATTGCATTATTGCTTTTATGATATTATTATATTCACGGTCAAATTGTTAATTTATTAACAAAAGTGTGAAAAACAACAATCAATGGAGGCAAATCAAATGGCAAAAGAAATCATTGACAGCGTTGAAAAGCTTGAAAAAGAGCTTGTTCGCGTACGCAAGGCGCAGCAGGAATTTTCAACTTTTTCACAGGAACAGGTAGATAAAATTTTCTTTGAAGCAGCAATGGCTGCAAACAAGGCAAGAATTCCTCTTGCAAAAATGGCTGTTGAAGAAACAGGCATGGGCGTTGTTGAGGATAAAATTATTAAGAATCACTATGCAGCAGAATATATCTATAATGCTTATAAAAATACAAAAACCTGCGGTGTTATCGAAGAGGATAAGGCATACGGCATAACAAAAATTGCCGAGCCTATAGGAGTAATTGCGGCTGTAATTCCTACAACAAATCCTACTTCAACCGCTATTTTCAAAACACTTCTTGCTCTTAAAACAAGAAACGGAATTATCATTTCTCCTCACCCGAGAGCTAAAAAGTCAACTGCCGCTGCCGCTAAAATAGTGCTCGACGCAGCTGTTGCAGCAGGCGCTCCGGAGGGAATTATTTCATGGATTGACGCACCTTCGCTTGATATGACAAACCTTGTTATGAAAGAGGCTGATATAATCCTCGCAACAGGCGGTCCGGGTATGGTTAAGGCTGCTTATTCAAGCGGTAAGCCTGCACTTGGCGTGGGCGCCGGCAATACTCCTGCAATTATCGACGAGAGTGCAGATATCCTTAAGGCTGTTAACTCTATTATCCATTCAAAAACCTTTGATAACGGTATGATATGCGCGTCCGAGCAGTCATGTATCGTTGATAAGAAGATATATAAAGAGGTCCGCAAGGAGTTTGAATACCGCGGATGCTATTTCCTCAAGCCTGACGAAATCGAAAAGGTTAGAAAAACAATTATTATCAACGGTGCGCTCAATGCTAAAATCGTTGGTCAGAAGCCTGTAACAATTGCCGCTCTTGCAGGTGTTAAGGTTCCTGAAGAAACAAAAATTCTCATCGGTGAGGTTGAGTCCGTAGATATCAGCGAGGAATTTGCTCACGAAAAGCTTTCTCCTGTTCTTGCTATGTATAAGAGCGAGAGCTTCAGCGATGCTCTTGCAAAGGCTGAACAGCTTATAGCAGACGGCGGATACGGCCATACCTCTTCCGTTTATCTCAACGAAACAACCGAGAGAGCAAAGATTGATGAATTTGCAGCGCGTATGAAAACCTGCAGAATTCTTGTTAATACTCCTTCTTCCTTCGGCGGTATCGGTGACCTTTATAACTTTAAGCTTGCTCCGTCACTTACACTCGGCTGCGGCTCATGGGGCGGTAACTCGGTATCCGAAAATGTAGGTGTAAAGCATCTGCTTAATATCAAAACTGTTGCTGAAAGAAGGGAAAATATGCTTTGGTTCAGAGCACCTGAAAAGGTTTATATTAAAAAAGGCTGTCTCCCTGTTGCTCTTGATGAAGTGGGAACAGTTATGAATAGAT
>JBJEPL010000077.1:0-5797 GCA_051881215.1 Eubacterium sp.
AATTGACCAAAGAAGCGTGCTTGTAAAGCGTTGCCTTGATATGAATGACCGTGCATTGCGTAACATTGTCTGCTCACTCGGCGGAAAGCTCAACGGTATTCCGAGAGAAGATCATTTCATTATTACAGTAGCCTCCGAGGTTATGGCAATACTTTGTCTTGCCGAGGATTTATTCGATTTAAAAAGAAGGCTCGGTGATATCCTTGTTGCATACACCTATGACGGCAAGCCTGTTTATTGCCGTGATATTAAAGCAGACGGCGCAATGACTGTTTTGTTAAAGGACGCAATTAAGCCGAACCTTGTTCAGACCTTGGAGAACACACCTGCTATTATGCACGGCGGTCCTTTTGCAAATATTGCCCACGGTTGCAATTCCGTAAGAGCAACGAAAACTGCCCTCAAGCTTGCAGATTACTGCGTAACGGAGGCAGGCTTCGGATCAGACCTCGGAGCTGAAAAATTCCTTGATATAAAATGCCGTTTTGCAGGCTTAAAGCCGTCTTGCATTGTTCTCGTTTCAACCGTTCGTTCAATGAAGTATAACGGCGGAGTACCTAAAACAGACCTTTCAAAGGAAAATCTTGACGCGCTTAAAATCGGCTGTGCAAATCTTGATGCGCATATTGACAATCTTAAAAAATTCAATGTTCCGGTTGTTGTTGCAATCAACCATTTTTATGCTGATACCGATGCGGAAATTGAATTTGTAAAAACCTTCTGCGAAAATAAAGGCGTTGATTTTGCCGTAACAAAATGCTTTGCCGAGGGCGGAAAGGGAAGCGTGGAGCTTGCCCAAAAGGTTGCAGACGCCTGCGAGAAAGAGAATAACTTTAAATTCCTTTACGATATTGATATGCCTGTATATGACAAGATTGAAACCATTGCCAAAGAAATTTACGGCGCTGACGGCGTTGATTATACGAAGGAAGCTAAAAAGAGCATTGACAGCTTTATAGCCCTCGGAGCAGATAAAATACCTGTTTGTATGGCAAAAACGCAGTACAGCCTTTCTGATAACCCGAATGCTTTGGGAAGACCGAAGAATTTCAGAATAACCGTTTCCGGTGCAAATCTTTCAAACGGAGCAGGCTTCATTGTTTGCCGGACCGGCTCAATTATGACAATGCCCGGCTTATCAAAATCGCCTGCAGCGTATAATATTGATATTGACGAAAACGGCAACACGGTAGGTCTTTTCTGAATGAAACAGTTTTTTACCGACAGCTACGAACAGACTCTTGAGCTTGGAAAAAGGATAGCTCAAGGGCTCCCTAAAGGAAGCGTCATTGCTTTTTTAGGCGGTCTCGGTATGGGTAAAACCGCCTTTACAACAGGTCTTGTAAAGGGACTTGGTATTGATGCCGATGTGTCATCTCCTACCTTTGCCCTTTGCAATACTTATATAGGTGATGAAAATACCTTATATCATTTTGATATGTACCGTGTCGATAATTGGGACGATTTGTATTCAACAGGCTTTTTTGATTTTCTTGATACAGATAATTATATAGCCGTTGAATGGAGCGAGAATATATATGCCGCACTGCCCGACGATGCCGTAATAATCGAAATAGAAAGGCTTTCCGAAAATAAAAGAAGCTTTAAAATATATAATAAATCAGAGGAGCAATAATGATTTTATCTGTTGATTCATCAGCGGTAACTGCGTCAGCCGCGTTGACCGACGGTGAAAAAGTGATAAAAAGTGAATTTATTAACGCAGGGCTTACTCACAGCGAAACTCTTTTGCCGATGATTAAAAGAGTAATGCAGGGCTTTTGGTTTAAAGATTTGGACGCAATCGCCGTTACCGCAGGACCGGGCTCTTTTACGGGAGTAAGAATAGGCGTTGCAACAGTAAAGGGACTTGCTTTTAAGGACAATATTCCCTGTATCGGTGTTTCAACGCTTGAAGCAATAGCTTATAATTTTACCGATATGAACGCTGTTGTATGCGCTGTTATGGACGCAAGAAGAATGCAGTTTTACAATGCCTTGTTTAAGGTCGATAACGGATCTGTTACCCGAATTTGCGCCGACAGGGCAATAGCTATTGATGATTTGCGAGACGAAATAAAAAACTATGATAATGTTATCATTGCAGGCGACGGTGCAAGGCTTTGCTTTGATAATATCGGCTTAAAGAATGTTGCTTTAGCCGACGAAAACAGACGGTATCAAAACGGTATCGGCGTTTCTTTGGCGGCAAAAAATAAAGAAAAAATATCGGCTGATTCTCTTATGCCTGTCTATCTTCGCTTAAGTCAGGCAGAGAGAGAGCTTAAGCTAAAAAAAGGAGAGAAATAAAATGATTGCTATCGGCAGTGACCACGCAGGATTTCCGCTTAAGGAGGAAATTAAAGCATATCTTGATGAAAAGGGTATTGATTATATTGATGTAGGCTGTTATACACCCGAAAGATTTGATTATGCAATCAGCGCTCAAAAGGCGTGCGATAAGGTTGTTTCGGGCGAATGTGATAAGGCAATTCTTTGTTGCGGAACAGGCGTAGGAATTTCAATGGCGGCAAATAAGGTTAAAGGCATCAGAGCCTGCTGTTGCTCCGATTATTTCAGCGCAAAATATACACGAGCTCATAATGACGCCAATGTGCTTTGCATGGGTGCAAGGGTTATCGGCGCAGGTCTTGCTGTTGAGATAGCCGATGTCTTTCTCAATACGAATTTTGAAGGCGGACGCCATCAGACAAGAGTTGACCAGATTATGGCAATCGAAAACGGCGAAAAGCTTTATTAAGCATCACTATAATATGAAAAGGCACAAACAGAAAAACTGTTTGTGCCTTTAATGCTTTATATGATTATTATGACCATTTAAGCGCTTTGATTGAAAATCCGAGTGAAAGGTCAAGCCTGTTCTTTTGAACAATTGCAACTACCTTTTTCTTGTTGCAGCCGTCTACATCAGCTGTTATTTTGTAGAAATTGTTGTTACCCAAATCCTCAATCTTTGTAATTTTTACCGTTTGCTTTTTAGGTGTAAATTCGGAAATAGTAAAGGTATCGTTACTTTTAACATATGTAATCGGTGCGCCTGCTTCTTTGGCGGCGTCATTACAAAGCGTTTTGAAATTTACAACAGTCTGACCGAAATATTTGAAAAGATTAAGTACAACCGGACCCGAAGGATATGTAGAGCTTGTTGCACCGTCTCTTTCAGCCATCCATACAGCTGCGTGGGCGGCAATTTCTATCGGAACACCGTCTGAATTTTCATAATTTGCAAGGTACAGATACGGAACCTCAAGCATTGACGCTATTGTTTCCTGATCCTCAATTGAAAAGTTTACTTCCTCACCGCTGTCGGAGGTTTTAGGGACCTTTTCTTCACCCTTAAATTCTGTTGTGTCAGCCTCTTTTGTAAGCTCAACCTTTTTGTTAGTTGTGGCTGTCGGGTCGTCAGGCTGCGTAGTTGTGTGGTTTACCTTTGTGGTTGTTGCGGTAGTTGTGGTTTTATCGTCATCTTTATCTGTATCGGAGTTATCACCTTTTTCTGTAGTGCCTGTGTTGTCGCCTAAACCGTTTTCGGTTGTTTCAGCGGAGCTGTTATTACTGTTTTTTTCCTGTTCGTTTTTTTCATTTGCTACATCGGATTTTACAGTAACAGGCTCCTTGGATTTTGCATCTGTTACAGGCTCACCGGTCTTTTCATCAATAACCTGTGCTATGTATTTGCCGTTCTTGTCCTTTGTATAAATAACCTGAACTGACTCTGTTACGGTATTACCGTCATCGTCGGTTACTTCTTTTCCCTTGTCATCGGTAACTGCTTGGGATTCAATGCCGTATTCGGTATCAGCGGCCGCAAGCCCTGATGATTCACTGCTTTCCGACGGAGCAGTTGTATCGTCTTCGTTATTCTTCGTTGAGCACGATACAAAAATGCTTGCAATGAGAACAACGGCTGCAATAAGAATGACAATATATTTTTTCAAGGTTAGACACCTCTTTCATAAGACTATAGTAAAATTATATATTTTCAATTTTAAAATGTAAATAGAATTATTGAAAAATGAACAAATAATTAACTCATTATTCATACTATTTACATATTTTTCGTAAAATGATATTCTGTTTTTGGTGATAAAAATGAAGAATGCAGCAAGGCTTGCAGTATGCGGAATTTCAACAGCGTTGTCGGTAGTGTTACTGTTTTTAGGCGGAATTTCATCAATTTTTGCCTATGCTGTTCCGATGCTTGTCGGCTTGTTTATGATTATGATAAAAACAACCTTCGGCTCCTCCTCGGCGTGGATTACTTTTACGGCAACAAGTATCCTTGCTTTTTTCCTTGTAGCCGAAAAGGAATGTATGCTTATGTATGTTCTGTTTTTCGGATTTTATCCGATAATTCAGCCTGATTTGAATAAAATTAAATTCACCCCGTTAAGAGTATTGCTGAAGCTTGTAATTTTTAATGCTATGCTTACCGTTACTCAGCTCATTTTGGTCTATGCCTTCGGCATACCGTTTCTTGAAGAGGGTGAGGGCAAAATCGTAATTATTATTTTTGCCGTTTTAATGAATATTATCTTCATCATAAATGATAAACTGCTGACAGTCCTTTATGTGCTCTATAAGTGCAAAATCGAAAAGCGTATAAAGAATTTGTTTAAATAACCGGATGTGCATTTTTGCATCTGTTACTAAACTCCTGACTTGTCATAATATACTGAAATTGAATAGAATGTCTATTTTCTAAATTTTTTGTAGTTTTTTAAAAATTTCTTTCACAAACCATATCTCTTATGCGATATAGTGTTGTGAAGGGAGTGAGGATTACTGCATTTTAATGCTTTTCTATTCAAACAGTAATTATGAATGAGTTAGGAGTTAAATTTATGAAAAAATTTATAAGCGTAATATTTGCGTTAACTATAATGCTTACAAATTTAATGGTATTTCCAGTATCAGCCGAGGCCGCTACACCTGAAATAGCATTGGATAAATCTGTTACTTTGACTTTTGATAAAGAGCATCATGGGAAAAAATTAAATTTGTTGTACCTGAAACCGGATTGTATACCGTTTATACTAATGATGCAGTTCCTGATAATACTCTAATTATGATTGATGTGTATGAGCAGCATGAAGAGCCGTACGGATTTATAAAAACTAAAGATTCGACGGGAATAGATCACACTTCATATGCTGCCGATACAGAAATGATGTATTCAAAGAACCAATACTTTGAGGGTTATTATTATATTTATTGCTATGTTGATTTAGATAATGAAAATTATGACAGTAAATCAGTAACCTTTTCCATAAAAAAGCATACCTGTAATATGGTTGATTACAGGGAAAAAGCCAATTTTAAATCCGCCGGTGCTGTAGGAAAAGTTTGTACTGACTGCGGATACTATCATCATCTTAATGGAATTTCAAAGCCGTATACTCCGGAACTTTCTTCGAGCAAATATATTTATGACGGAAAAGTTAAAACTCCTAAAGTAAAGGTTCCGATAGATGCAAGAGGAATTTGGGACCCGGTTATTATGATTATATTTCAAAAGAAAACTATACAGTTACTTATCAAAGCGGAAGAAAAAATGTTGGTAAATATAAGGTAACCGTAGAGCTAAAAGGAGATTTATACGGTAGTGATGGATATACAGCTGACCATATTTGTGATGTCTATTTTACCATTGTTCCAAAATCAACAAGCATATCAAGCCTTACTGCGAAATCAAAGGGATTTACCGTAAAATGGAAAAAACAGGCGACACAAACAACAGGCTACCAGATACAGTACAGCACATCATCAAGCTTTA
>JBJEPL010000078.1:0-20845 GCA_051881215.1 Eubacterium sp.
ATTAACTCTTTTGATAACAGGCGTATCATCAACTAAAAATTCAGCATTTTTATCATCGGTCAATGAAGCACACAGAAGAACAAGCTTATCGGCAGATTCATCAACTGCGATACTTTCTCCGTTTGGAGCAAGTGCATTTTTGCCGTCCTTATTTATAACAAACTCCGTACCGTTTGAAGAAATTTTCTCCGGCACTATTTCATATGGAATTGTATATTCAAAGTCACCTGCTTCGCCCTGCTTTGTAATGATATTCTTGTTAAACGAAACATTTGCAGGAGCGCTTACGGCTTTATCTCCCGATATGCTTGAGCTTTTAAGAGTAAGTGCAAAGGTTTTGATCTCATACGGCTTGAAATCTGTTACAAGCGCGCCGTTTTCAACAACTGCATCACCCTTGAACTCCTCGCTTGCATAAAGCTCTCTTGCAGACTCAATTCCCTCGCCCAATGTAAGAGTGAAGCCATTGACCTCTTTATTTGCGCCCTCACCGAGACGAACAATTATTTCATCGCTTTCTTCAGCCTTTTTCATTGCGCGGATAATAACATCGTTTGTTGAAACCTCGCCGAAGGAATATTCGGTTTTCAATACGCCTTGATGCTTTTGACACAGATATGCTGTCATAGGCTGAATGAATTTTCTTGCTTCAAGCTGAGTCGGAGTGCCGACCTCGCCTTTATGGCTGAAAATTGCATATGAATATCTGTTCATGCCCAAATCCATCAGTGATTGCATTGAATCGGGTCTGAAATTACCTTTAGGAGTATGAAGCACGGTCAAGCGAAGAGTATTATCCTTAAACTTATCCCAGCCGTACTTACACTCGCTTATAACGGATACGCCGAACTCCTTGCTCTTATCGGTAATATCCGCCCACTTTTGTGCAGGAACTTCAAAGAGCTTTTCGTTCATATTACCGCGGCGTATTGCGCCAAGCCCCAAATCAAAGGTTGCTTCATCATTTGACGCAGTAAAGGAAAACTTATTTTTCGCCATTGTGCGCAGGGACTGCCAGTCAATTTCGGAATAAACCTCTACTGTCTGACCGCCGTCGGTAAGCGCAATTATATTTGTAAAGGTGCTTTTTTTATCCTTTTGAATAACCTTAAAAGCAACTCTTGCAGGGCCCTGTTCGGCAATAGTAACAGTTACAACATTAGGAATTCTGTCTGCTTCCTTGTTTGCCTCGGTATAATTCATTTCCCATGCAGGCCAAGGCTTTGAGCCGTTGTAATTGAAAAGTCCGAGGCTAATAGGCTCTTTTAAAAGCTCAAGCTCGTCCTGCTCCTTATCAATGATAGATGTTATATTACCCTTGCGATTGAGCGTTACTATGTACTTCTGATTTTCCATAACATTATCCGTATTTATGGAAATTTCACTCTTTACACAGCACGGTCTGTCGCTCGGGCGGATATCGTAAATCCTTGTTCCGAGGCTCTTTACATCGGCAATAAAAACAACCTCTGTTATACCGTCCTTGGTGTAATTAATCTGGCTTTTTATCTCTTTGCCGTTATCATCATAGACGCGAACATAGGCAAGCGGTAAATCCTCAAGCCTTACGGTAACAGCGCCTCTTCTCGGTGCTTCAATAGGATTATAAACCATTACAGGCATACCTGAACAGAAATCGGTTTTCATAAGCTGTGAAACGGGAGCCGCAGCAGCCTCAAGCTCATTCGTAAACTGATTCATTGAAATTGCAAGGTCATTCCACGAGCGCTTGTACGCTCTTTGAACTGAGGTTCCCGGTAAATCATCGTGGAACTGATGGGCTATAAACCTTTTCCAAGCACGGTTTATACCTTTTTGATTATAATCGGCAGTACCGAGATATGAGGACATTACGCCTGCACGCTCCGCCATATCAGCAAGCTCTTCGCAGCGGCGGTTCCAGCGCTTACCGATTGAACGGGAGGTATATCCGCCGACAGCGTGATTTTGCATAACAAGCTCATTTTTCCAAACAGGAAGCTTTGCCTTTTGCTCCGGCGTAAACTTTTCTTCTATATCGTGATATATTTCATCGGCAGCAGCAGCTACTACTTCAATATCGCTGCTGTCATTTTTCTTTATTTCATTTTCAACAAACGAAACGCTTTCCTCTTCAGGTGCTCCTCCGCGGTCGCCTATACCGTGGAATATGTATGTCCAATCAAGGTCATACTTTTCATTTTCTTTAAATTTGTTCAAAACGAAATCCCAGTCGCGAAGCTTTTTAAGGGTAAAGTAATAGTCGTGAGGATTTATACTCGCATATACCTGCTGACCGTCAACACCCTGCCACTTACCGATATCAAACGGTACACCGTAAGCGCTTCCCCACGCAAGCTTCTGGGTGGTGAAGCCCATAAGATTTGCATGGCGCATAATACTCGGCAAAGCCCAGCCAAAGCCGAAGCAGTCGGGCAAATAGATATCGCATGAGCGTTTTTTAAAGGTCTTTTCAAAATATGAATTTCCGAAAAGAATATTTCTGAACAATGCCTCAGGCGACGGAATATTAACATCGCCGTTTTCAAAGGCAGAGCCGCAGATGTTCCATCTTCCCTGCTTAACATACTCCTTCATTTTCTCAAAAAGCTCGGGATAGTATTCCTCCATAAGCTCATATCTGTATGTACCCTCAAAGGAGAAGGTGTAATTGGGATATTTTTCAAACAGCTTGAAATTATCAACCAAGGTATTATAAATATAATCACCTACTGTTTTTTCAAAATCCCAGTTCCAAATTGTATCAAGATGCGCTGTTGCGACAGTATAAATCTTTTTCTTTGCCATAAATCCGCTCCATTAAATTATAATAATTTTAAACTGCAACTATGTTAACGAGCTTGCCCGGTACATAGATTTCCTTTTTAATTGTTTTTCCTTCAATGGCCTGAGCAATTTTTTCATCAGCCTTTGCAATGGCAAGAACCTCTTCCTTTGGCATATCGACTGCGATTGTCATTCTTGATCTTACCTTGCCCATAATCTGAAGAACAATTTCAACGGTATTCTCTTTTGTTTTTTCTTCATCGTATTCAGGCCACTTTGCCTCGTTTACCATTCCGCCGAAATTCATAACCTCCCACATTTCCTCTGTAACATGGGGTGCAAAAGGATTGAGAAGAATTGTAAGAGTTTTAAGCTCGGCTTTATTAACACCCTTTGAATACATTTCGTTTACAAGGCTCATCATTGCGGCAATAGCCGTATTACACTTAAGGTTATCAATATCCTCGGTAACCTTTTTAATTGTTTTATGCATCATAGCTTCAAGAGCGTCTGAATAGGCATCGCTGTCACTGACAATCTCCTGCAAATTCCAGAAACGCTCAATAAAGCGCTTACAGCCCTTGATTGAATCGCTGTTCCAAGGAGCAGCCTTTTCAAAATCACCTATGAACATTTCATAAAGACGCATTGTATCTGCACCGTACTGGTCAACTATCTCATCCGGATTAACAACATTTCCTCTTGACTTTGACATTTTTTCGCCGTTTTCACCGAGAATCATACCGTGTGAGGTACGCTTTGCATAAGGCTCCTTTGTCGGAACAACGCCGATATCATAGAGGAATTTATGCCAGAAGCGTGAATAAAGCAGATGAAGCGTTGTATGCTCCATACCGCCGTTATACCAGTCAACAGGTCCCCAATATTCAACTGCCTGCGGAGAAACAAGCTGTTCGTCATTATGAGGGTCCATATATCTTAAGAAATACCATGATGAGCCTGCCCATTGAGGCATGGTATCGGTTTCCCTTTTAGCAGGCTTACCGCAGCAAGGGCAGGTTGTGTTTACCCAATCTGTCATTTTTGCAAGCGGTGATTCGCCCGTATCTGTCGGCTCATAGGAATCAACCATAGGCAGGCGGAGTGGAAGCTCGCTTTCGGGAACAGGAACATAGCCGCAGTCCTCGCACTTAATAATAGGAATAGGCTCTCCCCAATATCTCTGGCGGGAGAATACCCAGTCACGAAGCTTGAAGTTAACCTTCTGATGTCCCTTGCCCTCTTTTGTAAGCCACTCTGTTATGGCAACTTTTGCCTCTTCAACGCTCATACCTGTAAGGAAAGAGGAATTAACAAGCTTTCCTGTATAGCAATCGGTAAACGCTTCGTTTTCAACGCCTACCTTTGAGCCTGCAACAACCTCTATAATCGGCAGATCGAATTTTTTTGCAAATTCCCAGTCACGGGTATCGTGAGCAGGTACCGCCATAATTGCACCGGTACCGTAGGAGGTCAGAACATAATCTGAAATGAAAATAGGAATTTCGGTATCATTTACAGGGTTGATACCCATAACGCCGTCAAGACGAACGCCTGTTTTTTCCTTATTAAGCTCTGTACGCTCAAAATCGGATTTATGAGCCGCCTCATCCTGATATTTACGAACCTCGTCAAGATTTGCTATTTTATCTGCCCACTTTTCAATAAGAGGGTGCTCAGGTGAAATAACCATATATGTAGCACCGAAAAGTGTATCGGGTCTTGTTGTATAAACAGTTAAAGTATCGCCGAGGGTTGTACCGAAATCAACCTCTGCGCCTGTTGATCTTCCTATCCAGTTTTTTTGCTGAACCTTAACGCGGTCGATAAAATCAAGATCATCCAAATCGTCAACAAGACGCTGTGCATACTCTGTAATTTTAAGCATCCACTGGCTCTGATTTTTTCTTATTACCTCGCTGCCGCAGCGTTCGCATACGCCGTTGACAACCTCCTCATTTGCAAGCACGCATTTACAGGAGGTACACCAGTTAACAGCCATTTCCTTCTTATATGCAAGTCCCTTTTTAAAGAGCTGAAGGAAAATCCACTGCGTCCACTTATAATAGCTCGGGTCGGTAGTATTTATCTCTCTTGTCCAGTCAAAGGAGAAGCCAAGTGACTGAAGCTGTGACTTGAAATGAGCAACATTTTTCTTTGTTACCTCTTCGGGATGAATATGGTTTTTAATTGCAAAGTTCTCTGTAGGGAGTCCGAAAGCGTCCCATCCCATAGGATAGAGAACATTATAACCCTGCAATCTCTTTTTACGGGCTACAATATCAAGCGCCGTATAAGAACGCGGATGACCTACATGAAGTCCCTGACCCGATGGATAAGGGAATTCTACAAGGCAATAATATTTTGGCAATGAATAATCCTGCTTTGCGGCAAAGGTATTTTGAGTATACCAGACATTCTGCCATTTAGTTTCAATCTTTTTAAAATCGTATTCCATATGTTAATCCTCCAAAAAATTTGCTGTATCTATTTTTTTGCCGTCCTCCCACAGGCGTTCAAGCTGGAAAAAGTCACGCTGATCCTTGTAGAAGATATGAACAACCACGCTGTTATAATCAAGGCAGACCCAAGGGGTATTTCTTCCCTCAATATGATGAGGGGTAACACCTAACTGCTCAAGCTTATACTCAACCTCGTCGGCAAGCGCCTTAACCTGAGTTGAGCTTGTACCGGTGGCGATTACAAAATAATCGGCAATTATTGTTAAATCGGTTATACCGATAACCTGTATATTTTCGCCTTTTTTGCTGTCTATAGCTTTAACGGCGTTTTTCACAATTTCAAGAGCTTCCATTTATTCACTTTCCTTTTCTTTTTTTACAGAATTAATCAACCAGTTATAAGCGTTAACCGTGTCGGGATGAAGAACTTTACCTTTGCTTACAACATCTTTTATTGTATATGCTGTTGCATAGAGCATAGCGTCGTCCTTATCGGTCTGTGCCTTTTGCCTCATCACATCAACATCGTCATAGCTACGGTCAGCAGATATAAAATCGGCAAGATATATTATTTGCTCCATAAGAGTCATATCTGCTCTTGCGGTAGTATGATATCTTATAGCATTTAATATTTCCCCGTCGTCAATGCCAAGCTCTGTTTTTGCAAAAGCGGCACCCGAAATCTGATGGTAAAACTTTTTCTGACTTTTTTCAAGAGGAGTCATCTTCATATTTGCTTTTTCAATGACCTGTAACTGCTCTTTTTTTGTATTTTCTTTCATAGCATCGTGAAGAATTCCGGCAATCTCTGCCTTTTCCTCGTCGGCGCCGTATTTTTCTGCGAGCATCTTTGCGCTTTCGGCTACGCACATAGAATGATAAAATCTATAATCCGAAAGACGGCTTCTTATAATAGAAATATACTCTTCTTTATTATACACTGTAAAGACCCTTTTCAAAAATATATTTACAAACTTTATCCGGAACAAATTCCGTTATATCCTCATTATTTCTCACCATTTTCCTTATATCGCTTGAGCTTACTTTTAAAGCGGGAAAATCGAGAAGATAAAAATTATTTTCACCAAGACCGTCAAGCTTCTTTGCATATTCAAGCATCAAAGCCCTTTCACTGTCGTTTTCACGCGCGGCGGCGCATAGAGTAACCATTGACAGAATATCCCTTGAACGATACCAAAGATGAAAGGTTAAAAACTGATCTGCACCGATAATAAGAAACAGCTTATCATCAGGATAAATTTTTTTCAGCTCCATAAGCGTATCGAAGGTATAGGATTTTCCTTGTCTTTCAAATTCAATACACGATATTTCGCTGTTGTCAATACCGTCTGCGGCAAGAGTAAGCATATTATATCTGTCCTGCTGTGAGGCAAAATCCGCGCCTGATTTATGAGGCGGAATCGCCGTCGGTATAAACAAAAGCTTTTCAAGCGACAAAAGCTCTATCGCCTTTTCGGCAAGATTAATATGCCCGTTATGAACAGGATTAAACGCCCCGCCGTATATACCTATATTCATCTAATTACATAGCCTTTCCACACACAAATTATGATAAAAATTCACATACGCAATATCGTTGCGGATAAGGCGTATAACAAAATTTAAAAATACTACAAGAAAATTTTGAGTTTAATATAATCTTTAGTGTGAATTTACACTATCGTCCTCTGAATTTAGGTCTGTCGTATATTGCATAAGGGTTTTTAGCTTCTTTTTCTCTTTGCCTTTGTCTTTTACCCTTAATTTTTACTTTCTTTTTTGCAGGAGGTTTAGCTGTTTTTTCAGCTCTCGCCTTCTTTTTAGCGGCAACCTTTTCCTCGTCGATTTCACGGTAAAGAACAATTATTCCGCCGATTACCTGAATAACCTGCGCACCGAGAGCCTGTGCTAATTTATTTGAAAGCTCTTTAGGCGTTTCGGGTGCGGTTTCAAGATGAACGCGGATTTTTATAAGCTCTCTTGCGTCAAGAGTATCGTCAATCTGGGTAATAAGATTATCGCTTATTCCCTCCTTGCCTATTTGAATAACAGGCTCAAGAGGATTAGCCTTTGCACGAAGAGCGGCTCTTTCTTTTGATGTCATATAATTTTCTCCAATTCTTTAGTTAAAAGCCTCAAGGCATTGCCCCTGTGGCTGATTTTATCCTTTTGCTCTGCCATATATCTGCCGAATGCCTTGCCGTTAACAAGAAACAGAGGGTCATAGCCGAAGCCCTCGGTTCCGTCTCTTTCAAAGCCGATGGTTCCTTTACATTCTCCGCGAACAACAATCTCTTTTCCGTCGGGGAAGGTACAGCAGATGGCGCATACATAATGCGCAGTCCTTTTTTCTGCAGGAACGCCGTCGAGCTTTTCAAGAAGCAAATCGTTATTAAGCTCATCATTGCCGTGTTCTCCTGCAAATCTCGCTGAAAATATACCCGGAGCGCCGTCAAGGTAATCAACGCAAAGCCCCGAATCGTCGGCAATTGCAGGCATATTTGTTGCCTTGCATGCGGCACGGGCCTTTATTTTTGCGTTATCCTCAAAGGTTTTTCCGTCCTCCTCTACCTCCTCAAGGGTTATGCCGAGCATCCTTGCCGTTACAACATTTATACCTAAAGGAGAAAGAATACGCTGCATTTCGGAGAGCTTTTTCATATTATTTGTTGCAAGAATAAAGTCCATATTAATCCTCACTGCCGTTACTTATAAATTCAGTTATTTCCTTGTCGTCGTCGGGAATTTTTGCATCAAACAAGCCTGCGGCAAAGGCGTCTGCATCAAACGGCTGTAAATCGTCAATCTGCTCGCCTACGCCTACAAATTTAACAGGAACATCAAGCTCGTTATTGATTGCAAGAACAACTCCGCCTCTTGCTGTTCCGTCGAGCTTTGTAAGAACAATACCCGTAATGCCTGCCGCCTCCTTAAAGTCCTTTGCCTGATTAACGGCATTCTGACCTGTTGTTGCGTCAAGAACAAGCAATACCTCTTTTGAAGCGTCGGGAAGCTCTCTTTCTATGACACGGCTGATTTTATTAAGCTCATCCATAAGATTTTTCTTATTATGAAGTCTTCCTGCGGTATCAATGATTATTACATCTGCGCCCCTTGCCTTGCCTGCCTGAATGGTATCATAAACAACTGCGGCAGGATCGGCGCCCTCTGCATGCTTAATGAGGTCAACATCTGCTCTGTCAGCCCATACCTGAAGCTGTTCAATAGCGGCTGCACGGAAGGTATCTGCCGCACCGAGAATAACCTTTCGGTTTTGATTTTTCAGGCGCAGAGCAAGCTTGCCGATGGTTGTTGTTTTTCCGACGCCGTTAACGCCGATAACAAGGATTACCGACGGCTTTGAGCGAAGCCTTAAATAGCTGCCGCCCCAAACGATACCAGAAACAATATCCTTCATTGTTTCTCTTACCTGCTTAACATCGGTGATTTTATCGTTTTCAATCTTACTTTTTAGATCACGGATAATTCTTTCGGCGGTGGGCATACCGACATCACCCATTATCAAAACCTCTTCAAGCTCATCAAAAAGCTCGTCGGTAATCTTTTCATAAGATTCAACCACCTCGTTTATTTGAGCGGTGATACCCTCATCTCTTGTTTTCTTTAATCCCTTTTTAAATTTAGAAAAAATACCCATATTTTACAATCCTTTACTCTTCAAGACCCATTTGAGCTGCAAGCTCGGCTGTCTGTAATTCAATAAGCTTTGATACGCCCTTTTCCTGCATTGTAACGCCGTAAAGAACATCTGCCTCCTCCATTGTTCCTCTTCTGTGAGTAATGGAGATAAACTGCGTTTTATCAGTCATTTTTCTCATATATTTTGCAAAGCGTTCTACATTGACATCGTCAAGCGCCGCTTCAACCTCATCGTAGATGCAAAACGGCGCAGGCTGTACCTTAAGCACGCTGAAAAGCAATGCCATTGCCGCAAGAGATTTCTCTCCACCGGAGAAAAGATTAATATTCTGAACCGATTTGCCCGGAGGCTGAATTTTAATTTCAATCGGCGATTCAAGGCAGTTATCGGGCTGCTCAAGGATAATCTCACCCTTGCCTCCTCCGAAGAAATCGGCAAAGGAGATTTTGAATTCCTCGTTGATTTTATTGAACTGCTCAAGAAATCTCTCGCTCATTGAAGCAGTTAAATCCTCGATGATTTTTAAAAGCTCCGACTTTGATTTTTCAACATCGTCAATCTGTTCCTTTAAAAATTCGTATCTCTCGGAAACCTCCTTATATTCCTCGATTGCGCCGACATTTATTGAACCCAAGGCTTTAATGGCAACCTTTATTTCGTGAAGCCTTTTCTTTGCGTCGGACATATTATCAATCTGAATATTGAGAGCCTCTGCCTCACGCTTTGTAAGCTCATACTGCTCAAAGAGCATATCGTTGAGCTCGTCATATTCCTTGCGCATTGCAATTTTTCTCTCATCAAGGCGGACAAGCTCACCTGAAAGCTTTTCTCTTTCCTGACCCTTGTTTCTTTCAAGTATTCTTAACTCACCTGAACGCTTTTCGCATTCGTTTCGGCTGTTAATATACTCCTCTATCTTTAAATCGGCAGATTTTGCTTTGTCTCTTAATCCCTCTGCCTGCTTTTTGACATCGCTTATTGAAGCGAGAAGAGAAGCATTCTTTTCTTCAATAGTTTTAATATCTTCTTCAATAGTCTTAACACGGTCGGATTGAGTGCTTTTTCTTAATTCAAGCTCCTCAATGGAAATTTTAGCAGTTTCGGCATCCTTAACAAGGGTAACAAGCTGAAGATTGATTTCCTCGCTCCTTTGCCTGTATGCCTCTCTTTTTTCAAGAAGCTCCTGCGCATTGCCCGTTGCAAGCGAAAGCTCCTTTTCCGCCGAAGCTATTTGCTCTTCTATTGATTTAACCTGCTTTTCGCCGTCTTCATTTTCCTTTTCAAACTGACTGATTCTTTTTTGAGCGCTGTTTTTTTCTTCTTTGAGTGAATTTAATTGAGCGTTAATAGCATCAAGTCTTTCATCAATCAGCTTATGCTCACCCTGCGCCCTGATAAGATTTTCCTTTGCCTGCTGCAAATCAGCCTCTGCTCCCTGAAGCTCGGCTCCTGCAAAGTTTGCCTCCTCAATTGCCGTTTTATATTCAGCCTTGAGTTTATCAACTGTCTGCTCAATAACCTTTGCCTGTGCATTAAGCTCATCAATCATATTGCCTCTTGAGAGTATTCCGGCTCCCTTTGCCTGTGAACCGCCGGACATTGAACCGCCCGGATTAATAACCTGACCGTCGATTGTAACGAGCTTAAATCTGTTACCGTAGCGCTTTGATATGCCGATTGCGCAGTCGAGATCTTCAACAATTACAACCCTGCCCAAAAGGTTTGATACAATATCCCTGTATTCCTTTTTGCATTCAACCAAATCGGAAGCAATAGCAACAAAGCCCAAGTTATCGTCAAGATTCTTTTCATCAAGAGCTCTCGGCTTTATTGCGGATATCGGCAAAAAGGTTGCCCTGCCGAGCTTATTGTTTTTGAGATAATAAATTGCTCTTTTGGCGTCAGCTTCATTTGTAGTTACAATATTCTGCATTGCGCCTCCCAAAGCAACCTCAACAGCAACGGAATATTCGTTATCAACATTGATAAGCTGAGAAAGAGGGCCGTGAATTCCCGAAAGCGCCTTGCTCTGCGCCTGCTTCATTACAGCTCTTACCGCACCGGAAAAGCCGTCCATATTTTTCTCGAGATCCGAAAGCATTTTTGCTTTTGATAATTTTTGAGAAAGCTCAAGATTAGCCTTTTCAAGCTCGGCTTTTATTTTTTCGGCTTTGTCGGTTTTATTTTTAAGCCTGAGTCTGTAGCCCGACATTGAATTATTATTTTCATCAATTCGGTCATTTAAAAACTTAAGATTCTGCTCGCTCTCATTTTTTCTGTCCATTACTAATGAAAGCTCATTTTCGCACTGAACAACAGCGTCGTCAACAACACCCTGACGGGATTTAATCTCCTCAATTGAAGAAACGGCGCGCGAGCATTTAACCTTACAATCCGAAAGGTTAAGAGTTAAAGCTGTTATTTTCTGATTGAGCTCAACTGAAAGCCTTGAAAATTCCTCATTTGAAGAAATAAGGTCATTCATTTCATCGGTAACCTTTTTGAGCTCTTCTTTTTTATCATTTATATCATTTTCGCTTTTTTCGATAAACGCCTTTTTTTCTTCAATCTGGGAATCAATTGAAAGGTTTGAATCATCGGCAATACCGATATCGTTTTTAAGGCGTTCAATCGTCTCGTTGTTATGTGAAAGCGAGGTTTCAAAAACAGATACCTCTGCGTCCTTTTTAAGAGCCTGCTCCTCAAGAGCCTTTGAATCGGCTCTTATCTGTTCAATATCGGTATTAATTGACGCTGTTTTTTCGAGTATTTCCTCAATTTCCTTTTCAATCTGCTCAAGCTCCTTTTCGCAGCTTTCATAGGATACATTTGTCGCGTCTATTTTATGCTCCTGCTCACGAAGCTCATTTGTAAAGCGGTTGATTTTATTAATCCACACGCCTATTTCAAGAGTTTTCTTCTCCTGTGAAAGCTCGAGAAATTTTGAAGCCTTTTCGCTCTGCTTTCTCAAAGGCTCAACCCTGCCCTCAAGCTCACCGAGTATATCCAAAAGGCGGACAAGATTTTCCTGCGCCTGATCAAGCCTTCTTGTAGCATCTGTTCTTTTATGACGGAAAAGCGATATTCCGGCAGCCTCTTCAAAAAGCTCTCTTCTATCCTCATTCTTTTGAGAAATAATAGAGTCTATTTTACCCTGACCTACCATAGAATATCCGTCAGAGCCTAAACCGGTATCCATAAATAATTCGTGAATATCGCGGCGGCGGACATTTTCGCCGTCAATTTTATACTCGCTCTCGCCCGAACGGTAATAACGGCGAGTAACGGTTACCGTATCGCCCTTATCCTTCAAGGTTTTGTCCGAATTGTCAAGAGTGAGCTGAACCTGGGCAAAGCCGAGCGCCTTTCTTGCGGATGTACCGCCGAAGATGACATCCTCCATTTTGGAGCCACGCAGAGATTTTGTGCTCGTTTCACCGAGTACCCAGCGCACCGCGTCGGATATATTACTTTTCCCGGAGCCGTTTGGACCTACAACGGCAGTTATGCCCTTACCGAAGTGAAGCTCGGTTTTATCCGGAAATGATTTAAAGCCCTGCATTTCAAGTGTTTTTAATACCATAATTTATTCTATCCTTAATTCATCAACATCAAGCTGATTGTCAATGACAATTTTTACATTATATCCCCTTTCGATAAGGAGATAGATATTGCTTTTTTTGTTTCCCTTTAATTTTGATAATGATTTGGAATTAACTCTTACCTGATAATCGGCAGGAGGAAATTGCAAAATCTTGTTTAACATTATTTTTGATTTGACTATTTCGCCGAAGCTGTCGTGAAATCCGCCGCAAAGCATATTTTCTTTAATATCCTTGCTTGAATGAAGCCCGAGTCTTATAATTTTTATTCCTGCATTTTCAAACATAGGAACAAGCCTTGCGCAAAGCTCGGCAGACTCCTCGGCATTAAGCGGAGTATATTCTCCGCTACTATAAAGCTGCTCAAGATATGTATTTTTTAAAACAACAGTCGGGTAAATTCTTACCGTTTGAGGCGATAAAGAAATAATCTCCTGCGCAGTTTTAAGTGCTTTTTCTTCGGTGTCCATATAAAGACCCGTCATCATCTGAAGCCCCAGCTCAAAGCCGTATTCTTTTATAAGCGCCGACGCCTTTTTGACATCTTCTGAACTGTGTCCTCTCAAATTGGCGGTGAGCACCTCGTCGTCCATGCTTTGCGCCCCAAGCTCAATGCTTGTAACGCCGTAGGATTTGAGGAGTGTAAGAATTTCGCTGTCAATAAAATCAGGCCTTGTGGATATTCTTATACCTTTTACAGAGCCGTCTTTAACATATGTATATGCCGCCGATAAAAGCTGCATCATATATTCCCTGTCAATTGCGGTAAACGAACCGCCGAAAAATGCTATTTCATATTCATAGCCTTTTCTTTTCAATGCTGTTTCAACCGCTTTGCGAACGTCATCAGCCGTCGGCTGATCCTGCTTACCCGTTATTGTTTTTTGATTGCAAAACGAGCATTGCTGCGGACATCCCTTATGCGGAACAAATATGCTTATATTACCTTTTTTCATAATCCCATTAATTTAAGCGCTTCCTTGGCTGCTTCCTGCTCGGCGCTTTTTTTGCTTCTGCCTTTTCCCCGTCCGATAACATTTGAGTTTAGATGAACCTCAACCTCAAACACCTTATTATGATCGGGTCCGCTTTCGCCGACAAGAACATAATTGACATTTTCATCGGGGTTTTGCTGAACAACCTCTTGAAGAGTGGTTTTATAATCCTTAAAGCTTATATGGTGTGTATCAAGAGCGGGTACCAAAAAGCTCAACACAAATTTTTTTGCATTTTCAAGACCGCCGTCAATATAAATTGCCGCAATCAGTGCTTCAAAAGCATTTTCGAGGATCGACGGTCTTTGGTCGCCTCCGGTATTCTTCTCTCCCTTGCCGAGAAAAAGATAGCTTCCCAAATCAATCTGCTTTGCAAATTCCGAAAGGCTTTCGGTGCAGACAAGAGATGAACGCAGCTTTGAAAGCTCTCCCTCGGGCATATTTGGATATCTTTCATAAAGAAGCTGGGCTGAAATTATAGACAGCACCGCGTCGCCCAAAAACTCCAATCTTTCATTACATTTGATTTTATTGTGGTTTTCATTTGCAAAAGAAGAATGTGTTAACGCTTCGGTTAAATAAGACTTTTTCTTAAAAGAATATCCTATTTTATCTTCAAGAGTTTTCATTATTAATATCTTCCTTCAGTGAATTCTCTATCTCTTCAATAAGATTATTTTCCAAAAACCAAACTGCCTGCTTGATTGCATTTTTAAAGGTTCTTGCGTCAGAAGAGCCGTGCGCTTTTATAACAGGCTTTTTTACTCCGAGAAGAACGGCTCCGCCGTATTCTTTATAATCAAACTGCTTTTTCATATCGTTGATACCGCTTCTAACGCCGAGATAAGAAAGCTTTGAAAGCGTATTTTTCATAAAGGCATCCTTGATGCCGTTCATAAGCACCTTGGCAACTCCCTCATAGGTTTTAAGAATAATATTGCCCGTAAAGCCGTCTGCAACGATTACATCGGCATCTCCGAAAGGAATCTGCCTGCCCTCTATATTGCCTGTAAAATTATACGCAGCGTCTTTCATAAGAGCATATGCCGCTTTAATGAGAGGCGTACCCTTTGTATCCTCCTCGCCGTTATTTGCAAGGGCGACACGCGGATTATCATATTTCAGAATATGCTTCATATATAAATCGCCCATTAAGCCGAACTGATATAAAAATTCAGGTCTGCACTCCGAATTGGCTCCGCAGTCGATAAGAAGTATCGGCCTTTTTGCGCTGGGCATAACAGAGGCGATTGCAGGTCTTTTTATACCCTTGATTCTCTTTGTAATAAGCGTTGCACCTACTGTAACGGCGCCGGTATTTCCCGCGCTGACAAAAGCGTCGCCCTCTCCCTTATTCAGAAGATCAAAGCCTACTGCCATTGAGGAGTCTGACTTTTCTTTAAGAACAGATTTTGCATCGTCGTGCATTGTTATAACACTCTTTGCATCTGCAATTTGAGTTCTTTTTAAGGTTATATTATTCTGCTTTATGCACTCATTGATTTTATCTCTGTCGCCCGTAAGTAATATATCAACATCATACTCATCAACGGCGAGCATCGCACCCTTGATTATTTCAAGCGGTGCATTATCTCCGCCGAAAGCATCAACTATAATTCTCATTACTCTGTATTCTCCATTGATGTGCCGAGAGAGTTTAACGCTCTTTCGGACAATGCCTTATATCTTTCCTTTTTATCTCTTATTTTCGGCTCAATAGGCGGCAGAATGCCGAAATTAGCGCCCATCGGCTGAAAATTTTTCACACTTTCGTCGCTTATATAATCACTCAACGCACCGAGCATCGTATCATTTTCCAAAATGAGTGACCGCTTTCCCTGTGCTCTTTTTACAGCGTTAATACCGGCAAGAATACCGCTTCCTGCGGATTCCATATATCCCTCAACTCCGGTAATCTGACCTGCAAAAAAGATATTGGGATTGCTTCTCAAGGAAAAATCCTTATTTAACAGCTTCGGTGAATTAATAAACGAATTTCTGTGCATTACCCCGTATCTGACAAACTCTGCATTTTCAAGACCGGGTATCATTGAAAACACTCTTTTTTGCTCTGCGAATTTCAAATTAGTCTGAAATCCCACGAGATTGAACATTGTTCCCTTTTCATTTTCTCTGCGAAGCTGAACGCATGCCCATGGTCTGTGCCCAGTATTAGGGTCAATTAAGCCAACCGGCTTCATTGGGCCGAAGCGCGGTGCGTCCAAGCCTCTTTTTGCAAGCTTTTCAATAGGCATACAGCCCTCGTAAACATCAAAATCGTGTATTACGGCTCCCTGCGCATTAACAAGCTCTTGAATAAAAGCCTCATACTCCTGCTTATTAAACGGGCAGTTGATATAATCAGCGTCACCGCCCCTGTCATATCTTGATGCGCTGAAAACCTTATTCATATCAATGCTGTCAGCCGTTACTATCGGAGCCGCGGCATCATAAAAAGAAAGGTAATCGCCTGTAAGAGATTTTATATTTTCCGCAAGAGCCCCGTCGGTTAAAGGCCCTGTTGCAATGATAACGATTGTGTTATCATCAGCTTCAATTTTCTCAACGATTTCGTTAATTACCGTAATATTTTCATTGCTCTTGATTTTGTCGGTAATTTTTTGAGAAAAAGCATTTCTGTCAACAGCAAGAGCGCCTCCGGCAGCAACTGCACATTCTTTAGCAACGGGGACCGTTATTGACCCGAGACGGCTCATTTCTTCCTTTAACAAACCTGCGGCGCTTTCAATTCTTGAAGCCTTTAAGGAATTTGAGCATACAAGCTCCGCAAACAAATCGGTTTTATGAGCAGGAGAATGCTTGAGCGGCTTCATTTCATATAAGTGAACCTTATAGCCGAGACGGGCAATCTGCCACGCGGCCTCAACTCCTGCAAGCCCTGCCCCTATAACTTTGAAATTCATACTATTCTTCGTCCGTTTTAGCTTTTTTAGTAACAGTCTTTTTAAAGCCGCAGCCCTCTTCATCAGGGCAATACAAAACATTTGAACGGCGTTTGAAAAGCGATTTTCCGCATTTAGGGCAAACCTCATCAGACGGCTGATCCCATGTCATAAAATTACAGTTGGGATAATTTGAACAGCCGAAGAAGGTGCTTCCCTTTTTGGTTTTCTTCTGAATTACATCGCCGCCGCACCTCGGGCATTTTGCATTTGTTTTGAAAACAAGCGGTTTAGTATTTTTACATTCGGGATATCCCGGACAGGCGAGGAACTTGCCGAATCTTCCGACCTTGATTACCATATTGCGGCCGCATTTTTCGCAAACGACATCGGTTTCCTCTTCCTTAAGCTTGATTTTTACGCCCTGCATTTCAGCCTTTGCCTTTTCAAGCGGCTTTTCAAAATCATCGTAATAAAGGCGGATCATTTCTTTATAATCCTTTTCACCGCTGTCGATTTTATCAAGGTCAGCCTCCATTTTAGAGGTGTACTTAACATTTACGATATTCGGCATTTTGTCCTCAAGAAGCTTTGTAACCGCTTCACCGAGCTCGGTCGGCACAAACTGCTTTCCCTCGCGTTTAACATATTCCCTGTTAAGAATTGTTGATGTTATTGTTACATAGGTTGACGGTCTGCCGACTCCGTTTTCTTCAAGCGCTTTTGTCAATGACGCTTCTGTATATCTTGCAGGCGGCTGGGTAAAATGCTGATTACCCAATATACTCTTAAGCTTAAGAACATCGCCCTGCTTCATAGGCGGAAGCGGCGCGCAGGAATCGGATTTTTCATCGTCGCCCTTTTCTTCATAAAGAGCCGTAAAGCCGTCAAATTTAACTGTATATCCGGTAGCTGTAAAAATATATCCGTTTGCAGATATCTCTATTTTCATAGTTTCCTGCAAGCAAGCCTCCATAAGAGAAGCAATAAATCTTTCCCATATAAGCTTATATATCTTATACTGGTCGGTAGTGAGATACTGTTTAACGGAATCCGGCGTAACATTGGGCATTGACGGTCTTATTGCCTCGTGGCCGTCCTGAATATTACTTTTGGATTTGAAATATCTCGGCTTTTTAGGAAGATATTTTTCGCCGTAGGTATCAATAATATACTGATTTCCTGCCGCCCTTGCTTCCTCGGAAATACGCAGGGAGTCTGTTCTCATATAAGTAATAAGACCAACTGTTCCGAGCTTTCCTGCGTCAACGCCTTCATAAAGCTCCTGCGCTGCTTTCATAGTTCTTCTTGCCTGAAAGGAAAGCCTGCGTGACGCCTCCTGCTGAAGAGTTGAAGTAATGAAGGGCGGAGTAGGATTCTTTTTTCTGCTTCCCTTTTTCACTCCTGTTACAACGAATTCGGCATTTTCAAGGTCAGCAAGAATTTTATCGCTTTGCTCTTTATTCTCAATTTTAATTTTCTTATCATCCTTGCTGTAAAGAGAAGCGGCAAAAACCTTTCTCTCGGGAGGATTTGTGAATTTAGCGTCAATTGACCAATACTCCTCGGGATTAAAGGCTCTTATTTCCTCCTCACGGTCAACTATAAGCCTTAAGGCAACGGACTGCACTCTTCCGGCAGAAAGACCGCGTCTGATTTTCTGTGAAATAAAAGGAGAGAGCTTATATCCGATAAGCCTGTCAAGAATACGCCTTGCCTGCTGTGCGTTAACAAAGTCGATATCTATTTCTCTCGGATTTGCCATACCTGATTTTACGCCGTTTTTTGTAATTTCATTAAATGTAACTCTGTTTTTATCGTGCATATCAAGCTCAAGCAGAGTTGCAAGATGCCAGGATATTGCTTCTCCCTCGCGGTCGGGGTCGGTTGCAAGGTATACATAATCGGCTGCGTCTGCTTTTTTCTTTAAATCCTTAACAAAATTTTCCTTGCCTTTAATAACTGCATATTTCGGCTCAAAATCATTTGCAATATCAACGCTCAACCTTGCAGCCGGCAAATCTCTTACATGGCCCATTGAGGCAATAACCTCATAGCCTCTTCCGAGATAGCCTTTGATATTTTTTGCCTTTGCAGGCGACTCAACAATAACTAATTTAGACATATAGTTTTTCCTTTCAGGTTAAATTAAAGAAAATAAAGATAATTCAAATTATTAACCGCTTCATGATTTTTTATATCTTTTCCCCGAAGCGCTTTTAATCATATCAAGTATTTCAAGCTGCGTAAGCGCTGCCATTACCTCACCGCTTGACACACCTGTTTTTTCTATTATTACATCAATATGCTCATATTCTTCGCTTAAAGCGTTATAAACGGATTTCAAGCTGCCTTTGAGAGTGCTTTCGTTTTTTTCTCTTTCAAGGCGTTTTTCTCTGCCCTTTTCAAGATTTTCAAAGGAGTATTTATCCTCCTGCTTTTCAACATTGGCATTATTGGAATTATTATCCGCCATAAGCTCGTCGATACTTCTTATTTTTGAAATATCAACCGTATCAAAATCCTTCGCATATCCCTCAATAATCTGCGCAGGCTTTGTTACAACGAATGCCCCGTCATCAATAAGCTTGTTTGTACCTGCAAAATCGGTGGATAAAACAGACGCCGGAATTGCAAAAACATCTCTGCCCTGCTCGAGAGCAAAATTAGCGGTTATAAGGCTTCCGCTTTTAACGCCTGCCTCCGCAACAAGAACACCGAGCGACAAGCCGCTTATTATTCTGTTTCTCAACGGGAAGGTTCTTTTCCCCGCCTTTGTAAACGGCGGATACTCTGTAACAAGCGCTCCGCTTTTTCTAATTGCCATTCGCAGGGAATGATTTTCCATAAGATATTTTGTACCGAGTCCGCAGCCTAAAACAGCTATGGTTTTTCCGCCAGCCGTAAGCGCGCCCTTGTGAGCGGCAGTATCAACGCCCAAAGCGCCTCCGCTTACAACAACAGCGCCTGCTTCTGAAATTCCCCTGCTCATTATGTGCGTAACCTTTACGGCATATTCGCTTGCTTTTCTTGTTCCTACAATTCCTATGGTAACAAGGTTATCTATATCGGGCAAATCGCCGTCAACATAAAGCACGGCAGGAGGATTATATATCTGCTTGAGCCTTTTCGGATATGCTTCATCCTCAAAATCAATTATCCTCCAATTGTTTTGGTCGCAGGTATAAATTATTTCATCAATATCGGTGAGCCTCGTCTGCTCAAGGCTGTTAACCGCCTTTGATGTTAATGCACTACTCATTCTCCATTCAAGGATATTAGCCTCATAGAGATTTTTTGCACTGCCGAATTCTTCAAGTATTTTATTTATATAAGCGCCCTCGCCGAGAGCCTTCTGCATCCAAAGCCAATATCGCCTGTTATCGCTCATCGAAGCATCTCCCACATAGTAATAGAGGCAGCAACAGACGCGTTAAGGCTTTCCGCTCTGCCGAGCATAGGTATTGTAATAAGTCCGTCGCAGACTTCTTTAATATCGTCGCTTATCCCGTTTGCCTCATTGCCTATAACGCATATTGACGATTTGTTAAAATCAATTTCGGTTATTTTTTTTGCTGAAGAATCGGCAACTGTTGCATACACGGCAAAGCCGCATTTTTTTGAATTTAAAAGGGTTTCTTTAAGATTATCACTTTCGCTGACAGGAATACGGAGCATTGAGCCCATTGAGGCTCTTAATGCCTTTGGATTATATATATCGCATCCGCCGCAGATTATCATACCGTCAATACCCAAAGCCTCTGCAGTTCTGGATATGGCACCGAGATTCCCCGGATCCTGAACATTATCAAGAGCAATATATTTTTTACCGCATAAAAGGTCATTATTATTCTCTTTCATTTTGCATACAGCAAAAACGCCCTGCGGATTTTGAGTGTCTGAAAGCCTCTGTGAAATTTCTTCTGAAATAATAAATGATTTTTCGCTTTTCTCTATCATCAAATCAGCCTGCGTTTTATACTTTTGCAGCTGCGGTTGAGTGATAAGAAAATATTTTATTTCATACAAAGAGTTAAGGACATCAAAAACAAGTCTTGCTCCCTCTGTAACAAAAAGCCCTTGAGCCTTGCGCTGCCTGGAGGAGGAAAGAAGTTTTTTAATGTCCTTAATAAGATTATTATTTTTACCTGTGATTTTTTCCATACACAACTCCAAAAAGCGTGCCAATAATTTACATAAGTTTAAAGAAATCACTGACTATTAATTAATTTATATTATAATACATTATAATGTAAAAAAATTCAATACTAAAAATTAAAAACTCGGCAATACTTTTGTACTGCCGAGTTTTTGTTGTTTTATAAAGCTTTAATTAGCAATTTTATCTACTTTTTTGTCGTAACAGTCTTTGCCTTTGACCAAGCAGAATAAATCTTCTTGCCGTTTACTGTCTTATAGGTACGAACACGGACATAATACTTTTTCTTTGCAGAAA
>JBJEPL010000079.1:0-5649 GCA_051881215.1 Eubacterium sp.
TAAAGCTTTCTATTTCCCCCGGTAGAACCGGGGGTTATCAACCATTGCTGGACAAGCTAAAGAAACGGCAGAGATTAATTCTCTGCCGTTTAAATTTTTATATAATCAGCTTTCCTGTTTGATATTATTTAAACATTATCTGATAATCCGTTGCTCTGAAGGTCAGTGATTTCAGTGTATTATCGTCATTTTGAATTAAAATAAAATCCCCAAGGCTTACAGAGCCCTCATATTTAAAGCCGCCGTCAATCTTTTTAGCATTCAGCTCGGCGGTATTATTTATGTAATCGAACACCTCGTATACTGCAATCGCAGGATTTGTTTTTTCAAAATTCCTGCCGTCAATATCATATGAAAAATCGGAATAATTAAAATTAAGAATCGTACCGTCATATGTCATTACCAAACCCTTTGCAGATGTTGAAAGAACCGTGACGCAAACATTGCTTTCATTTTTACAAATTTCGCAGTCATATGAAAAATCCCCCGAGGTAACCGTTACATTTTGCTTAAAGGTAACGGGCATTTCGGGGGTATAATCCTTTATTTGGCAGCCTGCAAAAAGCAGGAAAACAAAAATCAGCGGCAGCGCCTTTTTCATAAAATCAGTCCTACTGTTCAAATTCGGACATCAAAGCACCTAAAAGAGAAATCATATCATCAACAGTCATACCTCTTTGGGAAAGCTCTTTGGCGGTAATATCACCGCATAAGCCGTGAATATAAACTGCTGCTTTTGCGGCGTTAAACGGATTTAATCCCTGCGCAATAAACGCGCCGATTATACCCGAGAGCATATCTCCCGTTCCGCCCATTGCCATACCGGGGTTACCGGTTGTATTAAAGCAAAGCTCCTTGCCGTCTGTAACAATGGTATTTGCTCCTTTTAAAACAACAACGACATCATTTTCCCTTGCAAAGGCTTTTGCGATATCGGCTCTGTTTTGCTGAACATACTCAACAGTTTCGCCGATGAGCCTTGCCATTTCGCCCGGATGAGGAGTTATAACAAGCGGTGCTTTTTTATCCTTTATTATATCTATGAAAGGAGTAACCGCATTTATACCGTCGGCATCAAGAATAACAGGAGCCTCGCTTGTTTTTATAATTTGACCGACAATAACCTGAATATCATCATTATTACCGAGTCCGCAGCCGAGAACAACGCTATTTGCCCATTTAAGCTCTTCAAGAATATCGTTAACACCGCCTATTGAAAGTGTTTTTTGCTCATTCTCACAAAGCGGTTTGAAAACAGGCTGGGTTAAATGGGCTGTCATAACAGGATAAATTGATTTAGGAAATGCGCATTTTAAAAGCCCTACTCCGCATTTAAGCGCTGATTTGGCGCTTATAACGGCGGCACCCGGCATAAGATAGGAGCCGCAGATATTAAGCTGATGACCGAATGAGCCTTTGTTTGAATTCTTTTCTCTTTGAGTAAAGAAGCCTTTAACCTCTGCCTTTGTAATGGCATTTGCATATTTCTTTGCATAGCAGGACTCGGGTATTCCGATATTAACCGTTACAATCTTACCGCAGTATTCATTGGCGGGAGGCAAAACATGGGCATATTTCAGAGTTGATATTGCAATTGTCATATCCGCCTTAACGGCATTTATAACAGAGCCGTCGGTTGCATCGGTACCGCTCGGAGTATCAATGCTTACCACGAAGGCGCCCGAGGAATTTACAGCGTCAAATATATCATTGAAAGGATATCTCGGCTCGCCGTGAAATCCTATTCCGAAAATGCAGTCGACTATTATATCGCAGTCAAAGCTGTAATCCTTGAAATCAACAACCTCAACGCCCTTTTGAACAGCCTCGCTGAAGTACATTTCAGGCTCGGGAATTGACGGCTTTTTATCGGCAAGAACTATTACGGCATCTGCGCCGTAATCGCAAAGCTGTGACGCTATAACAAATCCGTCGCCGGCATTTTTTCCGTTACCGCAGATAACGGCTGTTCTTTTTTCCTTTATACTCTCGCCGAAATGCTTAATAATTTTATTGAAGCACGCAGTACCCGCAGAAAGCATAAGCCCTGCCTCGGTAAAATCACCGTCAAACGCTTTTTTCTCAACTTTCTTAATTTCATCTGCTGTTAAAACTCTCATACTATCACCATAAAATTACAGTACTTACTGCATAATCACCGTCGTGGGATATGGACACATCGCAATCAGCTATGCCGTTGATATAAGGCTTCCCTTTTTCATCGTGCAGGATTTCGACATTGCTCATAGGCATAGATATGCCCGTGCCGAGCGCTTTGAAATACGCCTCCTTTGCGGCAAAAATACCCGCAAAGCTTTCGGCATTTTTACAATATCTGCGCTCCTGCTCGGTGTAAACCTTATTTATAAAGCTTTCGCTTTTTATGCTTTTTTCAATGCGGGAAATCATCACTATATCCACACCGATTTTATACATTTTAATCACCTATAGGTTTAATTGTAAAGGAGAATTTTTTGCCCTTGAGGCTCTTCAAGCGGTATTCGCCCGTCGGAGGAGGTCCGCAGGCATTTGAGCCTGCTCCCATTATGGCGCAATCAAGATTGATACAGGTTGTTTTCACATTACGCAAATCCTCGCGGTGCATTGCTTTGGCGCACTGTTGAGGAGTATACGGATTTGCGGAGAAAACAAACGGATTTTCAACTGCTTCAAAAATAAGGCCGTTACCGTTTTCATCTGTTATTTTTGCCCAACGGGTGTTGCATCTTGTGGCGCTTTCCTGCGGCTTTATATAATCCTCGTGCATATCCCAAACCGTCGTTTTATAAATTCCCGTAAAAGCATGCTCTTTGAAATCGGGAAGATTTACATACGGTCCGTATCCTAAATATTCAACATTGGAAAATTTTTCAGGCATTTCAAGCTGAACTCCGAAACGGGGAATATTTTTTATTCCACCGCCGTTTACGCAATCATAATCCGCCTTGATAAGACCGTTTGAATAGATTGAGAAAACCGTATTGACTTTTGCAAGATTAGGTTTAAACGGTGTTCTTACGGTAACCGTGCTTTTAATCCTTATGCAGTCGGCTTCAACGCTGTAGGAAGAATTCTTTGAAGAAAGGGTTAGGCTGTCGAGCCTGTATTTTTTCCACTCCCTGTTAAAATACATATCGTTATCGAGAGGAGCTCTGTAAAGCTGAATTCCAAGCCCTTTAAAATCACCTGACGGTACTTGATTAATAAGCTCTTTTTCATTATATATAAATGAATCAATAAAGCCCGTTTCTCTGTTATAAATAATTCTGCCTTTATCAAGATATATAAAAAGGCGGTTTTCGCTTTCCTGTATCTCAGGCGCTTTCAAGGCAGGCTTTTCAAAGCCTATTACACCCTTTTCAAGCTCTGTTTCTTCTTTTGCAACAGAAAAACCGTTTTCAAAATATTCAAACTGAATAACAGTGTTTTTGCTCTTATCGCAGTCAAACCGTGGTATTTCAACCTTTTCACAGGTCTGCGGTTTAATATCAATGTCAAAGCTTCCGAAAGCTATTTTATCACCGTTTGATAAAACAGTATATTCTACCGTCATTTGAGCATTTGTAAAGTATCTGTGGTTATGGAAGGAATAAGTGCTGTTGCTGATTTTTTTTGCTCTAACAGGGCGGTAGCACTCCTTCATCTGATAAGCGCCCGGGTGAGGTGCTCTGTCCGGACAGAAAAGACCGTCAACGCAGAAATTACCGTCATGCTTGAATTCACCGTGGTCGCCGCCGTATGTATACTCATATTCACCGCTTTCATGATATATTGCGTGGTCGGCAAACTCCCATATACAGCCTCCCATAAGATTATCCGAATCATAGAAATACCGAACATAGGTTTCAAGCTCGCCTGCACCCACACCCATAGCGTGAGCATATTCGCAAAGATAAAACGGCTTTTTATAAAATTTCAATGGCAAGCCCTTGCCTGCTGCTATAAGCTTCATCATATTCGGGAAAGTATACATTTGAGAAACAACATCGTATGCCCATCTTCTTGTTCTGCATGCGCCCTCATAATGAACAGGTATTGGGGTAAGCTTTTTAAGCTGATTATAGCAATAATCCTGATTTTTATAGCCGTGAGCTTCGTTGCCGAGCGACCACATAGTTATTGACGGATGATTTTTATCACGCTCAAACATACGATAAACCCTGTCCCAATAATGCTCCTGCCATGCAGGATTATGTGAGCAGGCTCCCGGCCTATGAAGCTCCGTTTCACAGCCGTGAGTTTCAATATCAGCCTCGTCAACAATATAAATTCCGTATTCATCGCATAAATCAAGGAATGCAGGATCGGGAGGATAATGAGAGGTTCTTATGCAATTACCGTTGAATTCTTTAATAATTCTGACATCATTTTCCATTTCCTCGATTGACATAACATAGCCTGTTTTGGGATTTGTATCATGATGATTTACGCCGAGAAGCTTGATATTTTGATTATTGAAGAAGAAAACATTGCCTTTTATTTCTATATGCTTAAAGCCAATGCGTTTTCTTATTGCTTCTACAACCACGCCGCCCTTTGATAAGGTTATGATTAGGTCATAAAGATAAGGGCTTTCAGCCGACCACTCATTTACATCAAGCTCTGAAAATTCAATTTTTTCAATAGCTTTCGGCGATACATTAACCGATTTTGACGCAACAAGCCCGTCGCCGTCATAAACAGCGGCACAAAGCTCACATTCATCGGTTATCTTCAAAGACGGAATAATATCAAGGGAATATTTATTTTTTGATTTATAAGAAGCCTTTGCCTCAAAATCATATACGGAATTATCCCCTGTTTTATAGAGCAGTACATCACGGAAAATTCCGTTACAGCGAAACATATCCTGACATTCAAGATATGTACCGTTACACCACTTATGATTGACAACAACAAGCTCGTTTTTGCCGTCTTTCAAATATGGATTAAGGTCAAATTCGGCGGAATTATGGCTTCCCTCGCTGTAGCCCACATATTTCCCGTTGCAAAATAAATCAAGACTGCCGGCAACGCCCAAAAAGCAGACTGTATAGTTTAACGCTTTATCCGCATCAAAAAGCCTTCTGTAAATTCCTGCAGGGCAGTCCTCGGGAAAATCAGGCGGATTTGGCTTAAATGGGTAGCGTGCGTTTACATAATACGGCTCCTCATAACCCGTATGCTGCCATGTTGACGGAACAATTACTCTGTCAAATTCAGCGCTATCGGTATCAAAATTATCAGGGATATCCTTACAGCTTTTATAATAGATAAAATCCCATTCTCCGGAAAGACATTCAACCATTGAGGAATTATATCTTTCATCTCTTATTCCTGACCTTGACAGCTCGTCAAGAGTTTTCATCGGAATAAAATATGAACGCGGATACAACAGATTATCGCTGAATTTTTTAAAGGTTTTGTAATTATCTGTTTTCAGATTATAATTCATATGAGCAACCTACTTTAATTTACTTTAGATTATTATACAATATAAGAAAATCAAAAGCAACAAGAGGCAGGATAAAATATCCTGCCTCCGATGTATCAATTTTTAATTACCAACAACTCTTGTTAAGAATAATAATTATTTTTTGGTTGTAACGGTCTTTGCTTTGCTCCAAGCAGAATAAATCTTTTTACCGTTTACTGTCTTATAAGTACGAA
>JBJEPL010000080.1:0-5635 GCA_051881215.1 Eubacterium sp.
ATTTGACAATTTAAAAAATCTCCTTGGTGTCGTTTCAACAGGCAAGCCTATTCTTTTGAATTTGTAAATATACATTTAATCTTGATAACTATCTTATCGTTGAAATTATGTCAAATGCACCTACATAAGTCTTTTCTAAAAATTCTTCTGTATCCTTATATTGTGAATATATTTTCATTACTTCCATTAAGAAAGGGAAATCAAATTCTATTGTTCGTAATATTTCAACCATTTCATTAAAACGGATAAAGCCTTCGCCAATGGTTACATGGTCGGTAAACGGTTTAATTCTATCGGAAATATGTACTGCCATTAACCTGTGCTTCCATTTTTCTAACAGCGACATTGGTCGAGGTCCGTCAACTTGATCGTGTGATGAATCATAGCAGAAGCCAATATGATTCGGGTCTGCTAACTTTAACATTTGCTCCAGCACATCTGTTGCTTTGCCGGGGCAAAGATTTTCAAGTGCAACCTTGACATTATATTTTTCACAAAGCTCTGTCAAATCAATAATTGAATCCTTGAGCTTTTCAATATCATCATTGCTCTGTATTTCTTTTCCCATAAAGGATGTACAGTGTGCCACAATTACAGGACAGTTCAACTCATTTGCAATTTGCATCATCTTCTCCATTACCGGCTGCCAATCTTCTGTGGATAAACTTTGAGAGAAATGAATTGTGTCAATGCTCAAATTGTTTATGTCAAGAGCATTTTTAATTTTTCCAACTTGTCCTTCTTTGAAAAGTTTGCTGTGCCCTAAATTTGAACCAAGCGAAATATGCGTAAATCCTGCTTTGGAAATATGCTTCATTTGTTCTTCCAACGGAATATCATAATCAAAACAGCTTGATATCGAAATGTTTTTAGACATACTATACTCCAAATCTTTTTTAGAACAAATCAGTCAGGATTATTGTTTACTGCCTTTTTGAAGGCATACTCAACATCGGTTAAACAGTCATATGTATACCACGGTGTTTCTCTTTTTATCATCTCATTCAGCGATGGGCAAATATCCTTATTAATGATATATTTTGTCACTGTAAAATGCTCTCTTATATTTCTTGTAAAATATGTTACATTAAACAGCTGAAAATCAGTTAAAAGCAAAAAGACGCCCTGCTGAAATTTCATTCTTGTATTTGTAGGAACATCAATAAGCTTTGCTCTCGGCGCAGGCGAAGCGGCAATCTGCTCCATATTCCTGCGGAAATCATCGTTCATCGGGATTTTCTTATTTTCAATCATATCCCTTACTGCTTCTTTGACCTTTTTCTCTTCAAAATAGCTTGCGTATATATTTATATTTTTAAGCCATAGATTAGCAGTATTTATATCAGTTGTATAATCGTCATTATTCTTTAACTGAAGAACATACAGGACAATGTCCTCATCATATATTTTCCTGTCCTTCAGGGCAAAAGACAAAGACGGATAGAGGCTTTTTGTAAAATCGATAAGCGGAGAAAAATCATAATAATGCTGGGCAAAGGCGCAAATCTCATATAATGAGTCGGCATCAGATTTGCCCATTGTTGCATTAAACACATCTACAAAATTGCCGAGAGAGGAATAATAATTAAAAATAAAATCCGAATCTATGTGAATAATTCCAAGGTCGTCATCTTTAAAAAGCTTTTCGGGATTACGCAGCATAGTAGGCAGAAGGTGACGGTTAGGGTCGTTAATTCGCTCACCTCTGTAAAAAAGCTGCTTTTTGCTCAAAAAATCCGAAAGAATAAACTCATCAAACTCTTGGAGTGTATCAACTCTTTTGCTTACAGCGCTGAAATCAAAATCAAGATGCTCGCTGATTTTAGCATTAAAAGTATCAAGCCTTTGCTTTAAAAGCTCTCTTGCAGAAAACATAAATTATCACCGTTTATATGCTCATAACGAGCTGATAAGCAGACTCAGTAGCATTGGCAATTCTGCCGATTTTAAGGCTGTCACCGATATTATAAACTTTATAATCCTTTGAAGCTTTTATCTCATCATATAAGGCTGTATCCGGTCTTACTCCCATTGAAAGGACAACAAAGTCAGCCTCAACCTCAAGCTTAAAGCTGTCACTTACTCTTTCAATAATAACGCCCTTATCATTAACAGAAATCAGCTTATGACCTGTATAAAACTTCGTACCTGCTTTTTCAAGGACAGGCATTGCATCGTCAACATGCTGGAACCATGCACCGGGAGCAATACTGTCTGCCATTTCAATTATTGTTACCTTATTTCCCTGCGAAATAAGAAGCTCGCTTGTTTCAAGACCTGTCATACCCGAGCCGATAACTGCAACCTTTTTATTCTCGAGCTTAACATTGCCGTTGAGTATCTCTGTAACGGTACAGATATTTTCACCGCAGAATGCTTTTGGATGAACAGCGTTTCCGCCGGTTGCGTTGATTACAATTTCAGGCTTATATGAATCAATAATTTCTTTTGTTGCGGCTGTATTGAATATTACTTCAACGCCGTTTGAAATAACATTTTCAAGTAAATCCTTACAAACCCACGAAAGCTTATCCTTATGAGGCGGCTTATCTGCAAGATTAAGCTGACCTCCCTCTTGAGCTTCTTTTTCAATAACGGTTACACAAAAGCCTCTCTTTGAAAGAAGCTCCGCGGCGGTTAATCCTGCCGGACCTGCGCCGATAATTACAATTATTCTGCCGTTTCCGTCTTTTTTCAATTCAACTGCTTCTCTGCCTACAAAAGGATTGACAGAGCAATGGCCGTGGTCATATTTATAAGCATTTTTCATCATACTTTCAAAGCAGTAAAGACAGCAAACGCATCGTTTAATAAGCTTTTCATTGCCCGACTGAACCTTCTGCACCCAATGAGGATCGGCGATAAGCGGTCTTCCGAGAGAAACAAAATCCTGTATTCCGTCCTCAAGCTGTTGTTCAGCCTGTTTCGGAGAACGGATAAGATTTGCGGCAATAACGGGAATATCGACTACCTTTTTCACCTCTTCGGCGAGATATTTTCTCCAGCCGCACTCAAATGTAGTCGGCTCAAGCCAATAATTGAATGTATCATAAGCGGCAGAGGAAACATCAATTGCATCAATTCCCTTATCATTGAGAATTTTTGCAATTTTTAAGCCTTCTTCAAGATCATAGCCCTTTCCCTTCTGACCTATTCTGTCATACATTTCATCAACAGTAAGCCTTACAACTATAGGGAAATCCTTTCCGCAATTCTTGCGTATACCGTCGATAATTTCACAGAGGAATCGTGTTCTGTTTTCAAGAGAACCGCCGTATTCATCAGTTCTTTTATTTGTATTAGGTGAAAGAAACTGCTGAATGAGATATCCGTGTGAAGCATGAAGCTCAACGCCGTCACAGCCTGCTTTTTGAACTCTAACAGCACCCTCAACAAACTGGCATATAAGCTTTTTAACCTCTTTATTTGAAAGCGCTCTGTTAACGCTTTCGCTCATTTTGCTTTTTTCACATTTACTCGGAGAAACAACTCTCGGAACAATGTCTTTATCCTGAAGCTTTTTTCCGGGAGGTATTACTGCGCCTGTCAGTATTTTTGTATATAAATTACCCATCAGCTTATCTCCGGCAATACAGATAGGAACGGTGCCCATCATCAGACCTAAATTCTGCCTGCCGGGATGATGAAGCTCTACCATAATTTTGCATCCGTGCTTATGTATTCTGTCAGCCATCTCTTTAAGAGCGGGAATTTGATAATCATGGCTCATACCGAGCTGACCGAACGAGGAGGCGCCTGTAACATCGTTAATACGGGTGATCTCGGTAAAAATAAGACCAACTCCGCCTTTTGCTCTTTCTTCATAATAATCCATCATTTTAGATGTGGCACAGCCGTTATACTGACCGAAGCCCATACACATCGGAGCCATAACAATTCTGTTTTTTATATCAACATTTCCTATTTTCATCGGTGAAAAAAGCATTTTGTAATCCATAATAAACCTCACTCAACAATATTTTTGTTTATTTATTCTTATATTTTCTGTTTTTCTCGTTCTCCTGTCTTTTACACCAGGATTTATACCACAAAACAATAAGTATTGCTACAACAATAACAGCCGCCACGGCAATAACCGCAGGTACTGCACTTTTAATTTTATTTATTCTTTCATTGGTTTTCAATAAAAACAGTAATGACGGCATTATTTTTCCCGTTTCGGTTTTATATGCACCGTCCGAGCCAAGGTTAACCTCATTATTATCATCATCGTAATAATAAAACTCAAAGGCTGACAGAGGCTGACTTTCATCGGTTTTTGCATTAAACTCTTTATTTTCTCTTACATAAAATGTAATCTCCTTATCATCGAGCACTGTAGTAAGAGAATTAGGCATTAAAAGCATTGTCATTTTAGTTTTAAACGCCGTTTCATTTGCTGCAATAGAAGCTGCAACAACTGCTATTATCAAAACAACGGCTGTAACTGCAATTATAATTTTATTTCTTTTCTTTTTGCTTTTATCGTTTTTATTAACATAAGTATTGTTCATTTTCATCACTCCGCAAATAATTATAACAAATGGTACAATTAAGGTCAAGAAAAAGGAGTGGAAAACCACTCCTTTTGATATAAATAAACTTATTTATTCTTCTTTTCTTTCTTGGCGGCAAGCTTTGCCTTTGCTTCTTCAACTCGCCTTGCCTGCTCCTCCTCGGCAGCCTTTGCAGCTTCCTCACGGGATTTTTCTTTTTCAATTTCCTTTTGACGCTCTTTTTCGTCTTTCGCAGCCTTGCGTGCCAGTCTTTCCTCTTCAAGAACCTCATCGCTTTTAGCAGGAGCCTTTGCAACAAGAATATTTATAATTGTTGCAACAAGAAGCAAAGCAAGAGCAACAAAATATCCCCACGATATTGAAGCTGTACCGTTAATAACGGCAAAATCGCCGAAATTATAAGCAGTCATATCAGATGCGAGAGCGCCTGACTGAACAAAGCATACAACAGAAGCAACAGAAGCTAAAATTGAAAGCACATCAAAAACAATCGTTGATTTTGTTTTAGGCCTTTTACACATAATAATGTTTAAAAAGAATGCAATAACAATTAATAATGCGCTTAACACGAACAATAAATATCCTGCAACACCGAGAGTTACTGCTCCGCTGTATTGCTCAAACTTCATATTTGTTGTATAAAGTCCGATATTACCGAAAAAGCTTTGGAAAAACTGAATAAGAGCATTATTTTTGAAAAATGAGATAATGCTTAAATCAAAGCTCTCCCCGTCGCTTTTAAGCGTTGCCCAAGGGAGAATAAATCCTATAGCAGGCAAAAATGTAAGAACCAGACGGGCTATACGAAGCTTTGTTCCCCAAATAGAATAAGCAACTCTGTTCATGGTTCTGTTGAATACAGCAAATTGCTTTTCAGCACGAATATTATCCTCTTCAAGCCTTTCCTGCCAATTATAGTTAGGTATTGAAACACCGCAGGAAGAACATTCTGCCTTAACATTCCAGATATGTAATTTTTTTCCGCAGTTCGGACAGGTACTTGCCATTAATCAGGCACCCCTTTCAAATGTTAATCACTTGTTTATTTTATAATCATTTCCGTTAAAAGTCAATACGCAAATGGATATAAATATTGTTCAAATAACTATTTTTACAAC
>JBJEPL010000081.1:0-5614 GCA_051881215.1 Eubacterium sp.
CGATCTCTTCCTCATATTTTTTATAAAGCTTTTTTATGAATTCAAACACTTTTTTATTCTTCCCACTTCATAATAACCTTGCCGAAGGATTTGTGAGTATCCTTTTCAAAGGCGTTTTTAATATCGGTAGTTGTTCTTACAACATTAACCGAGCTGATAAGATTACCCAGATAATCTATAATTTCGGGGTGCTTTGTATACATATCAACCGTTTTTTTGAAATCGGCAACTCCGCTTCGGCTTGAGCCGAACATTCTTATACCCTTTTCAAGCATCATTCTTGTATTGATAAGAACGGGATATTCGCTTACTCCGAGAATGGAAATGGTAGACTCCGGCTTGATAAGGTCTATAATCTGATTGATTGCAACAGGGCTTCCGTTTCCGCCGACACATTCAAAGGCGTGGTCCATAGTGAAGCCCTCGGGCACCTCGTTAACAAGATGCGTTTCATCGGCAAAGGTGAAATCGGCGAGCTTCTCGCTCATTGTACCGAACACAACGATTTTCGAGTCAGGGAAGGTGTATTTGAGAAACAGCGAGGTTATGTAGCCTAAATTGCCGTCGCCCCACACGCCGATAACATCTCTTCTTGCGTGGGCAATTTCATCAAACCTTGAAATTGCATGAACCGAAACCGAAACAATCTCCGTAAAAGCCGCAACATTCAAATCAATGCCGTCGGGCAGCTTTACGAGCCTTTTAGGCGAAATCTCAACAAGCTCCTGCAAAAAGCCGTCCATCGACGAGCCGCAGAATTTTGATGAGCGAAGATAGTTTTCTTTAATAAATTCGTCCTCTTCCACCGGCATATTGGGAACCATTACAACAGTTTCGCCCGGCTTAAAGGTATTTGTGGGGTCAAAAACAACCCTGCCAACGCCCTCGTGAATAAGCGCCATCGGCAGCTTTTCGGCAAGGACCTTTGCGTCGCGTGTACCGAGGTAATATCTCATATCGGCATTGCAGATTGAAAGATTTGTAGGCCTTACAATAGCGTTTTCACCGAAAAGATTTATATCCTCAAAAGCAACCTCGAATCTCCTCGGCGCAACAAGGCGGTAAACGGTGTTAATCATTTTCTTCCTCCTCGAGCAATGATTTTGCCACGCGCAGGTCATAAGGATAGGTTATCTTCATATTATATGTTTCGCCCTGAACAAGCGCAACCCTTTCGCCCTTGATAACAAAAATCTTTGCAGCGTCGGTAAGTATATTCTTTTCCTCCTGCGTGAGGGCGTTATACATATTTTTAAGCTTCAGCGCATTGAAGGACTGCGGAGTCTGACCCTGATACATTTTGCTTCTGTCGGGAATTGAGCTGATGAATTCATTGTCAACAGCCTCAACAATTGTATCCGTTGCAGGAACAACCGTGTCGCAGGCGCCGAATTTTTTTGCACACTCAATATTTTCCGTTATAATCCTATGTGTAACAAACGGCCTTACGCTGTCATGGGTAACGATAATGGTATCCTCGTCAAGATTACCCTCGTTATCAATGAAATTAATGGCGTTCATAATTGTTTCGTTTCTTGTTTCTCCGCCCTCAATAACGGCAATCCTCTCCTGCGCAGGAGCGATATGCTTTTCGATAAGATTTTTTGTATGCTCAACCCACTGCTTCGGGCAAAGAACAATAATTTTTTCAAAATCGGGAACGGCAAAAAACTTTTCAATAGTGTAAATAATAATGGGCTTATCCTTAACGGTAAGATATTGTTTAGGCTTGTCTCCGCCCATTCTTGAGCCGATTCCTCCGGCTAAAACCACACCGTAAACCATAATTCATTTCTCCTTAATCTCTAAATTTTTCAATATTAAATCAGCTACCCTTTGGCTTGATTTGCCGTCGAGGTGGTCGAAAAATTTTGTCTTAAATCCGCTTACCTTTTCCTGCTCAAAATCGTTATTTGAAGCCGCGTCGAGCAATTCCTTTTGCGAAAATACGATTTTGCCCGGAACAAAGCCTTCAAAGTCGTAATAAAAATCACGGCTTGAAATATAATCATAAAGGTCGTAAGCATAAAACAGCATCGGTATATTCAAAAGCGAAGCCTCAAAAACAACGCTCGAATAATCGGTAACAAGCAGGTCGGTAACAAACAGCAGGTCATTGAGCTCATCCTCTTCGGACAAATCAATTATATAATCGCTGTACTGCGGCGGTATCTCAAACCTCTCCTTACAAAACGGATGAAGCTTAATGAGTATTGCATACTGACCGCCGAGCTGCTCATAAATATCCTGCGGCGAAAAGGCGTCGGTAGGATAATAAGCGCTCATCTGGCCGTTTCCTCTGAAGGTGGGCGCAAAAAGCATAATCTTTTTGTTTTTCAGCTTCGGATACCTTTCATAAAACCTCTCTCTTATCCCCTTTGCATAGGCGCAGTCCATAAAAATATCCGTTCTCGGAATACCCGTTGCAACAACGCTTTCGTCGCTTAAGCCGAAGCCCTCGGCATAGTGCTTTGCTATTTCCTGCGAGCTTACTATTGCATAGTCATACATTCTGTGGTTAGGGTCGGTCTGCTTTGGTCCTCCCTTTTTACCGAGGCGTGTAAAGCCGAAGGTTTTGAATGCTCCGCACGCGTGCCAAAGCTGAATGAGCTTAACCTCGTCGCGCTTGTCCACAATATTGAGAAGCCTGAAATAGTCGTCAACAATAACAACTCTCGAGGTTGCGTAAAGCCTCAAAAACCTTCTTATATTCCTGATTTTGTTATGCCCCGCAGGGTCTGAAAAAAGCAGAAACTGAAAATCAATATCATCTCTGTCTTTTATAATATCGTAAACAAATTTAGGATTTCCGCCGAGCTCATCCCTCCTGCCCGACATAAATGTGACTCTGTTGGGAACAATATCCTTTTTTGAAAGGATTTTATAATACGCACCGCAGACGGCAAAAAGCGGTTTTCTTATGTTGTTGACAAAATTTGCCCTCTTGAAGCTTGTTTTCATAAACGAGGATAAATTAATTTTAATCTGAACAAAAATGTTTTTCAACAGACCGTCAATCTGCTTCGTTGCTCTTTTGGGAAGAACGCCCAGAGCGGCAAGAGCGCCGTCGAGAACAAAATACGGCAAAAGCAAAACAGAAAGAATTATTCTCAATATGAAAAATATAAATCTTATAAGGGGCACGATAACCCTGCTTTTTTCCGTAAAGCCTGCTTTTTTTATTGAATCGGACACCTTTGAAATAATAATATTGCTGTTTTCACAGTCAAAGCCGAAGGTGTAGCAGTTGTTTTCTCCCTTTTTGTCGGAGTCAAAATCCTCCTCGTTTTCAAACACGGCAATACCGTCAAAGCACTCGTATTCAATATATTTTTCGTCAAGCTCAAGCTGCGGATTTTCGTTTATAACATTAGTCGATACGGTGAAGGGAACGGTTGTTACCTCATTTTCACCGTAATAAAAATCAATCCTTGCTCTGATGTCGCTGTCGCTTTCAAAGTTAAAGAAAAGCTTATCGAGTAAAAATGTATATGTGCATACAACTATGCAGGAATTGCTTTGCTTCTGCCTGAAATAATTAGTTACGAGAAACGGAAGCCGCCTTGTTTTTCCCTCGCACTCAAAAACAATTTTTGCCTTTGGCGAGGTTACATCCATATCAAAGGGACAGCTGAAGGCGGCGGAAATATTAAGCTTATTTCTGTCAACATTCAGCTTGTTAATAATCATTTTGCAATCAAATGCCATAGCCTATTTTAAAAGCTCCTTTGTAAATTCAACAACATTATCCGTTGCGTGGCCTGCCGTTGCGCCGAAAAATCTTTTCTCAAACGGCTCAATAAGCTCACGGTTGTAGTCCTCTTTTTGTATTGCCTCAATAATCTGATTTGTGTCATAAACAATTTTGCCCGGAACAAACGAGGAATAGTTGCAGTAAAAATCCCTGTCCCTGCTGTATTCATTGAGGTCAAACGCAAAAAACAGCATCGGCACATTGACTATCGAGGCCTCAAAGATAACGCTTGAATAATCGGTTATAAGTACATCTGTAATAAACAGTAAATCATTTATATCATATGTTAATGTGAAATCAAATACCCTGTCCTTATATTCGGGTGAAAACTCGGGTCTTTCTTTAAGATAAGGGTGCATCTTAACGATAATTCCGTAATCCTCGCCGAGCCCCGAAAGGATTTTATCAATCTCAAATTTTTCGGCAGGATAACGGCAGTTACCCATACCGCCTCCGCGGAAGGTTGGCGCAAAAAGAATAATCTTTTTACCCTTTAACTGCGGATTTGCATTATAGAAATTCTTTTTAAAGCGCGCCTTATATTTTTCGTCCTTTAGTACATCGCACCTGGGCGAGCCTAACGGAATAACCTTTTCCATTGCAACACCGAAGCCCTCGGCATAATAAGGGATAACATCATCGGAGCTGACGATAACATAGTCATACTGCCTATGGTTAGGAGAGCTTTGGCGCAGGTAGCTGTCTCTTCCGAGCCTTGAAAAGCCGAAGGTTTTAAACGCACCGCACGCGTGCCAAAGCTGAATGAGCTTAACATCGTCCTTCTTTTTTACATACGAAACGAAGTGGTAATAATCGTCAACGAAAACAACCCTTGAGGTTGCATAAAGCTTAAAAAATTTAAAGATATTGGGTAGGCTGTTTTTCATTGAGCCTTTTTTACACAGCACGGTTATATCAACGCCGTCAATCTTTGTCATCTCGTGGAATACCGCCTTTATGTTGCCGGTAAGCCTGTCGGACCTGTTAGACAAAAATGTGATTTTATTTGGCTGAACCTTTAAATGCCTGTATGGCAGAAACAGCAGTGATATAAATTTTCCGAAAAAGATTTTTGCCTTTTCTCTTTTACTGCTCTTGATGAAATGAAGCAGGAATTTCTTTTTCATTGCGGGTATAACAACCTTTTCGCTCGGCTCAAGAATAATATTATCTGCTCTTCCGTCGCTGAAAAGGAATTTAACCCCAAGCTCTCTGCTTGAGCTGTCATTATAAAAAAGAAAAGGAATATCAAATCTGCCTATTGCAACTGCCCTTTTATCGTCGCAGTATTTTAAATCCATCGGCAGAATACGGTTATCGTTATCGGAATAAAAGCACGCCGATATGCGCGGATAGTAAATCTCATTGCCCGAAATCGAAACCGTTATTTCAACATAAGAGTCAGCTATATTAAGATTTTCAATATCAACCGTGTAACTGCTCATTTAATCCCTCTTAAAAACAATATATATTATATATTAACATAATATGATTAAGATGTCTATATTATAATTTTAAGTAATTAAACAGTCAAATAATATTTTCGCCACCGCGCACAAACGCTTTTTAACACTCCGGCAGACTTCGAGAAATGGAACTGAATTTCGTTTTCTTACGAGTGGGAGCTGTACGATGGTACCGCCCCCGAGTAAAAAACGAAAAACGCCTAACAGCGGCTTGGATTCGATGTCCAAGCCTCTGTTAGAATCCCTCCGTCAGCCTTTTAATCCAAGTTGCTACAAAACAGTCCACCGGACTGTTTTTCCCAAATCAAAGATTTGGAGCAACGGTCTCTTGTGCTTTGCACAATTCACTCCTCCCTTTAACAAGGGAGGCTCAATAAGGTTTATTCTATTTTAT
>JBJEPL010000082.1:0-5612 GCA_051881215.1 Eubacterium sp.
CGGGTGGTTCTTTGTTTTGCTCAAAGAGCAAAACTGTCTAAAGACGCTAATATAAGAAAACGGCGCGGCTGATTAACCAGCTACGCCGTTTTTATAAATAGCTTATTTTTTTATTTGCTTTTTTATTGCGTCAAAGGTTTCTGCACTTATAATATGCTCGATACGGCAGGCGTCCTCAACAGCAACCTTTGGCGTAACGCCGATACTTATAAGCCAGTCCGAAAGAATTGTGTGCCTTTCATACATTTTTTCGGCAATTTCTCTTCCCGGTTCAAGCAGGGTAATGTATCCGTTGGAATCAACATCAATATAGTTGTTTTCACGCAGATTTTTCATCGCAACGCTTACACTCGGCTTTGAGTAATCAAGCTCATTTGCAATATCAATTGAGCGAACAGAGCCCTTTCTGTTTTTTATTATTAATATGGTTTCAAGATAATTTTCAGCAGATTCCTGTATCTTCATCAATATAACCCCTTATTCTGCTTATCGTGTTTTTTATTATACCATTATAGATAAAAATATTCAAGTTTATAAAAAATATATAATTTTTACTTGACAAACAAGTTAGTTGGTGCTAACATATAAGCGGTTAGAGATTACTAACTTTAATTTTTGCAAACGAGTTAGTTTAAACTACCCTTTATACGGTAGTCGAAAGGGGAATTGATATGATGCCGTTGACTTTTACAGATATCGGTGAAGAAGCAATTATAAGAAAAATTTCAGGTAAACCCGAGGTTAGAGCCCATCTTGAAAATCTCGGCTTTGTCAGCGGCGGTTCGGTTACTGTTATTTCTGCAATAGGCGGTAATTTGATTGTTAATGTTAAAGACTCAAGAGTAGCAATCAGCAAAGAAATGGCAAGCAAAATAATGGTATAATATAATATATTACGGAGGAAAATATATGAAAACTTTAAGGCAGGCAAAAATCGGCGATACCGTTAAGGTTATTAAGCTCCACGGAGAAGGAGCGGTAAAGCGCCGCATTATGGATATGGGTATTACAAAGGGCGTTGAGGTAACTATCCGCAAGGTTGCGCCTTTAGGTGATCCTATTGAGGTAACAGTAAGAGGCTATGAGCTTTCTCTTCGTAAGGCAGATGCCGATACTATTGAAATTGAATAATACTGAAAAAATGGGCTTTGTCCCGTTTTTTTTAGAAAAGCAAGTTAGGCACAACTAATCAGAAAATATGAAAGGAATATATAACTATGGAAATTAAAATTGCTCTTGCCGGCAATCCAAACTGCGGTAAAACTACTCTGTTCAACGCATTAACAGGCTCGAATCAGTTTGTAGGTAACTGGCCGGGTGTTACTGTTGAAAAAAAAGAGGGTAAGCTCAAAAAGCACAGCGATGTTGCCATTATTGACTTACCGGGTATCTACTCTCTGTCACCTTATACGCTTGAAGAGGTAGTTGCAAGAAACTATCTGATAAACGAGCGCCCCGATGCCATTTTAAATCTCATCGACGGTACCAACCTTGAAAGGAATCTTTATCTTACAACACAGCTTACCGAGCTTGGTATTCCTGTTGTTGTTGCCATCAATATGATGGATGTTGTTAAGAAAAACGGAGATAAAATCCGTATCGACGAGCTTTCCCGTCAGCTTGGCTGTAAGGTAGTTGAAATTTCCGCTCTTAAGGGTACCGGAATTATGGACGCCGCTGAGGCAGCCATTGATGCCGCCAAGGGCGATATAACAGTTCCGCAGCATAGCTTTTCAGGCGTTGTTGAGCATGCTCTTGCTCATATTGAGGAAGCGGCTGTACATAATATGCCCGAACAGCAGCAGCGCTGGTATGCCATTAAGATTTTCGAGCGTGATGAGAAGGTATTGAATCAGCTTAATCTTGATAAATCCGTCCTCGAGCATATTGAAAAGGATATTCAGGCGGCTGAAGAAGAGCTCGATGATGATTCCGAAAGCATTATTACAAATGAGAGATATATTTATATCGCATCAATCATAAAAGGCGCTTATAAGAAAAAGAGCGCAGGCAAGCTTTCAACCTCCGATAAAATTGATAAGATTGTAACAAACCGTTTTCTTGCACTCCCGATTTTTGCGGTTATTATGTTCCTTGTTTACTTTGTTTCGGTAACAACAGTCGGTACATGGGCAACAGATTGGGCTAATGACGGCGTTTTCGGCGACGGCTGGTTTATTGCAGGAAGCTCTGCTTACAACGATGATTTAGACGCTTATGCAAGTGAATATGTGTTTACAGATGAGCTCTCGGCAGTAGTTGATGCGGCTGTTACAGCAGATATTGTCGGCGCCGAGGATATTCAGGGCGCCATAGAGGATGACGATTACGGTGCCTTTGAGGAGGCATACGGCTCATACGGAGATTCTCTTGCAGAAGAGGGCTATGACATATCCTTTGTTGATGACGCTATGGAAAGCGATGCTATGCCTGACCCGTCAACATATAAGGGCTGGATTCCGGGTATTCCTGTTCTTGTTGAAAATCTGCTTAATAAAATTAACTGTGCCGAATGGCTTTCGGGTCTTATTCTTGACGGTATTGTAGGCGGTGTCGGCGCTGTTCTCGGATTTGTTCCGCAGATGCTCGTGCTCTTTATTTTCCTTGCATTCCTTGAAAGCTGCGGCTATATGGCGCGTGTTGCCTTTGTAATGGATAGAATTTTCCGCCGCTTCGGTCTTTCGGGTAAATCCTTTATACCTATGCTTATCGGTACAGGCTGCGGCGTTCCCGGTATTATGGCATCACGAACAATTGAAAATGAACGCGACAGAAGAATGACGATTATGACGACTACATTTATCCCTTGCGGAGCAAAGCTTCCTATAATCGCTCTCATTGCCGGTGCGCTGTTCCATAATGCGGCATGGGTTGCTCCAAGCGCTTATTTTGTAGGTATTGCGGCAATTATCATTTCGGGTATTATGCTTAAGAAAACAAAGATGTTTGCAGGCGATCCAGCTCCGTTTGTAATGGAGCTTCCTGCATATCATTGGCCTACAGTAGGTAATGTCCTTCGTTCAATGTGGGAGCGTGCTTCATCGTTCATTAAGAAGGCAGGTACAATTATCCTTATTTCTTCAATCTTTATCTGGGCAGCTTCACACTTCGGTACACTTGAGGCAGGCGGCTTCGGCTTTGACCCTGATATGGAGCTTGAAGCTTCTGTTCTCGGTACAATTGCCGGCGCAGTTAAATGGATATTCTCACCGCTTGGCTTCGGTAATATAAAGGCTACAATAGCTACTGTAATGGGTCTTGTTGCTAAAGAAGAGGTTGTAGGTGTATTCGGTGTTCTTGATTTTGAGGGACTTACTCCTCTTGCAGGCTATACATTCCTTATATTTAATCTTCTCTGTGCTCCTTGCTTTGCGGCAATCGGCGCTATCAGAAGAGAAATGAATAACCCGAAATGGACTTGGTTTGCAATAGGCTATCAGTGCGGCTTTGCTTATGCAGTTTCGCTTATTGTATATCAGTTTGGTATGCTCTTGAGCGGAAACGGCAATGTAATAGGCGTAATTGCAGCGGTTGTTGTTTTAGCTTTCTTAATTTATATGCTTGTTCGTCCGTATAAGGAGGCAACAACTCTCAACACCTCTGCGGTAAAGGCAAAAGCAAAGGTTAAAAAATAATTATCAAAAGGAGATATATTTATGCCGGAATTTTTATCTGAAAATATAGGTACAATAATCGTTTGCCTTGTGGTTGTTGCAATAGTAGGTCTTGTTATTGCAAAGCTTGTTAAAGATAAAAAGCAAGGCAAATCCTCCTGCGGATGCAGCTGTGCAAACTGTCCGTCGGCAGGTATGTGTCACAAAAAGTGATTATTGATACAGTCTTTGGGATTTTCCAAAGACTGTTTTTTTATAACAAAAAAGGCTTGAACATTTTGTTCAAGCCTTTTGATATGTACTGCGTTAGATAGTGCCGTCCCAGGTTGAAACCTCAAGCGCTTTCTTCTCCTCCTCGCTGAACCAGTGAGTTGTAACAGCCTTTGATTCAGTGAAGAAACGGTAAGCGTCTTTTCCGAGACAGTGGAGATCACCGAAGAAGGATTTTTTATGTCCGCTGAAAGGAATAAATCCAACCGGTACAGGAATGCCTACATTGATACCAACCTGACCGCCGTCAGTATGACGGGCAAACTCTCTTGCATAATATCCGCTTTGCGTATAAATAACAGAGCCGTTTGCATACGGATTATCATTCATAATTTTGAGACCGTCTTCAAAATTCTTGCATCTCTTAATGCAAAGAACAGGACCGAATACCTCGTCACGGCCGATAGTCATATCCTCTGTAACATTATCAAATATTGTAGGACCTACAAAATATCCGTTTTCGTAGCCCTCAACAACAGTGTTTCTGCCGTCAAGTACAAGAGTAGCGCCCTCAGCGACACCCTTGTCAATATCAGCAAGAACTTCCTTGTAGTGCTTTTCATAAGTGATAGGGCCAAGGCGTGAGGATTTATCCCATGAAGGACCGCAGTTAACCTTTTCTGCCTGCCTTTTTAATTCGGCAACGAATTTATCTGCAATTGACTCCTGAACAACACAGCAGGATAATGCCATACATCTCTGACCTGCACATCCGTATGCAGAGTTGATAACGCCTGCAACGGTTCTTTCAAGAGCGCAGTCCTCAAGAACAAGAGCATGGTTTTTAGCTTGGCAGAGAGCCTGACATCTCTTGCCTGCGGCAGCTGCCTTCTGATAGATTTTAAGACCTACAGGAGTAGAGCCGACAAATGTAATACCCTTGATATCAGGGTGATTTAAAATTGTATCAATCTCGTTTCTTGAGCAGGTAACAATGTTGATAACACCGTCAGGAACGCCTGCATCCTTATAAAGTTGTGCAAACATCATAGCTGTTTTAGGTGTGAGAGATGCGGCCTTGAGAACGATTGTATTACCTGTTGCGATACATGTAGGAGCCATCCAGCCGAAAGGAATCATAGCAGGGAAGTTTACGGGAACTATGCCTGCAAATACACCCATAGGCTCACGGTATTTTACTGTATCATAGCCCTTTGAAGCGTCCATAATGCTTTCGCCCATCATAAGTGACGGAACCTGAGTAGCAAGCTCTGTACCCTCTTTAGCCTTGAGAACATCGCCTTCAGCCTCTGCCCATACCTTGCCGTTTTCTTTGGCAACGCACATTGTAAGCTCGTCCATTCTCTCAATAATGAGGTCGCGGATTTTGTAAAGTATTTGAGCTCTCTTGATAGCAGGTGTGCCGCTCCAAGCAGGATATGCAGCCTTTGCAGCCTCAATAGCCTCTAATACTTCGTCATTGGTACAGCATGGAGCCTGTCCTGTAACCTCGCCGGTTGAAGGATTGTGAAGGTCATACCAAACCTCTGCCTTTGAATCCTTGAATTCATTGTTGACAAAATATTTTAATTTTTCAACTGACATAGAATTTCCTTCCTTTTTATTCAAAATTTTTCGCAAAAATTATACCATATAGAGCCGCTAAAATCAATATAATTTTAATATTAACTTCAATACTCGTATAATTGACAATTCCTACTAATATAGTTATAATTTAATTATTGAATAATTACGGAGGTTGAAATATGAAAAAGTATTTCAGTTTAT
>JBJEPL010000083.1:0-5489 GCA_051881215.1 Eubacterium sp.
TCAAAATCCGACAATAAAGTATATATAATAATTTATCTTTTTTATCCTATCACAATAACAGCCTAAAATCAAGGGAATTCAAAATTTTCTATATCTGCGGCGCCTGTCTGCTCGCCTCGCAATTAAGACTGAAGGATAAAAAATAATAAACAGCAGGCATACAAATAAATGTATTGCCTGCTGTTTATTATTCTCACTTTTTAAACACTCAAATTCAGATTTCTCTTCTTAACTTTGTGAAAGGGTCGGTAAAAAAATGACCTTCCCTCAACAAGATCTATATTATTTTGTTTTTTTGACGGGTCTGACATACTTCCAAAAGCGTTTACAATCGTGATAGAAATAGAAAGCTCTGCCTTGAGCAGTATCCAATTCATAGCCGCTTTTTGAGTAATCAAACTCTTTCATTGCCTTTTCTATTTCCGCCTCAACTATCGCATTTTCACTTTCAAAATCGAAAGGTCCGTGTTCAAAGACGATATATTCGCCTTCAGGCACCTCCATCATTTGCATTTGAGGAGGCATTTCACCCTCGTAATCTAACGGCAAACGAACGCCGTAGGCTTCAGCAAGCGGAATACCCCAACTGCATATTCTGCCGGTCGGTTCGTTAATAAACGCCATAAGCTGACCGCTTCCTGCGTCTGCTTCATTTGAGCCTACATCGTCTAACTTGCCTTTGATACTGTCGAGTAATCCGCAAATCGTTTCGCAATCCTGTCCGGGAATAACACTCTGCTTTTGCCAGAAATCAAAATAACCTATGCTTTCGTAATTTCTGATGTGTAAAAATTTGTGTGCCGGAATGGTGACAAAATAAATTTTAATGCTGTCTGTTGATTTAGCCATACCTGTTCCTCCTATTCCTAATAGATAGCAGTCAAAGGGCTTTATAGCCGTGCGAAGCACAACCGGGAGGGGATTATTTCGATATTCGCTCGGCGTTATCCCATAAGCCTCCTTAAAAGCACGGGTAAACGCTTCATGAGATGAAAAGCCGTATTTTACAGCGATATCTAAAATCCCGTCTTTCGTGTCACGAATATCCTTGAGTGCAAAAGCAAGCTTTCTGTATCGCAGATAATCCCGAAGTGACATTCCGGATATTTCTTTGAATTTCTTTAAACATAATACTCGGAATACCCAAGAACCTCGGCAAGATTGGAAAGTGTTAAGGCTTCATCGTTTTGGCTCTTAATATTATCATCAATTTCAAGAACGATACTCTGAATACTTCTTTGCCATTCAAGCACTTTTCTGCACCTCCTTTTTGACTGACATATTCATTATACTTATCAGAACACATTTTTACTTGATTTGACTTGCGTAATTTTAAGAAAAAGGGCAATCCCGCTATGGGACTGCCCATTCATTCGTAAATTATGCATTTTTCATCTCTGCACCGCTTTTATCACTGATTGGTGTAAATGGTAAAGAGTAAATTTTTAAGGCTTACGAACACCGAAATCCGCATAAATACCGGCTTTTTCGGCTTTTACTTGTCTAACGGTTTCATCGTGGGGAACAAGAGAACATCTCTGATGCTGTAGGAGTCGGTAAGGAGCATAACAAGTCTGTCAATGCCGATACCGAGACCTCCCGTCGGAGGCATACCGTATTCAAGCGCGGTCACAAAATCGTGGTCTATCATATTAGCCTCGTCGTCTCCGGCCTCGCGGAGCTTCATTTGAGCCTCAAAGCGTCCCATCTGGTCAATCGGGTCGTTAAGCTCTGAATAAGCATTTCCGTACTCGCCGCCGAGAATAAACAGCTCAAAGCGCTCTGTAAGAACAGGGCAGTCAGGCTTTCTCTTGGTAAGCGGACTTACCTCAACAGGATAATCCATAATAAAGGTAGGCTGAACAAGATTGCTCTCAACGAATTCCTCAAAGAAGGAATTGAGTATATCTCCCCAGGTTGCTTTGCCCGGTGCAATCTCAATACCCTTTTCTTTGGCAAGCTCAACAGCCTTTTCATTATCGCTCATAAACTCGGCAAAATCAATTCCGCTGTATTTTTTAACAGCTTCAACCATTGTCATTCTTGCAAAAGGAGTTTCAAGGTCGATTTCGGTGCCGTTAAAGGTGATATGAAGGCTGTCGCAAACCTCGTTTGCCGCATTTCTGATTAACGCTTCGGCAATATCCATCATACCGTGATAATCGGTATATGCCTGGTAAAGCTCAATACAGGTAAACTCCGGATTATGCCTTACATCCATACCCTCGTTTCTGAAATTTCTGCCGATTTCGTAAACTCTTTCCATACCGCCGACTATGAGCCTTTTTAAATAAAGCTCGGTTGCGATACGAAGATACATATCCATATCAAGGGTGTTATGATGCGTAATAAACGGCCTTGCAGACGCGCCGCCCGGTATAGTATTGAGAATCGGAGTTTCAACCTCAACAAAGCCCAGATTATCAAGATAGCTTCTGATTGAAGAAATTATCCTTGAGCGCTTAATAAAGGTATCCTTAACATCGGGGTTCATTATCATATCAAGATAACGCTTTCTGTAGCGTGTATCTGTATCGGTAAGACCGTGGAATTTCTCGGGAAGAGGGAGAAGCGATTTTGAAAGAAGAGTAAGCCTCTTTGCGTGAATGCTTATCTCGCCTGTTCTTGTTTTGAACACAAAGCCCTCAACCTGAACAATATCGCCGATATCCCATTTTTTGAATTGATTGTATTCTTCCTCGCCGATATCGTTCATACGGACATAGACCTGAATTTTTCCCTCTCTGTCCTGAACATCAATGAAATTTGCTTTGCCCATATCGCGCCAGGTCATAATTCTTCCGCAGATTGTAACATCCTTTTGCTCAAGATTATCAAAATCATTGATAATATCGTTTGAGTGATGAGTCTGCTGTGCGAGCGTTATTTCAAACGGGTCGTTTCCTGCCGACTGCATTGCCTTAAGCTTGTCTATACGAATCTGCTTAAGCTCATTTTCAGAGAGAACAACCTCAGCCATCTGCATTTGGGCGGCATTGGCATTGTTGCCTATTTTTTCAATTATTTCAAGAGCCTCTGCCTCGGTATCTGCTATGCCCTCAAGCGCAGCTTCGCCGGTTTGAAGATAAAGCGTATATTTAACCTTATCACCGTCGGCGGCAACAAGATATTTCGGATTTGTTTTTTCTTCATCGTTTGCAAGAGTGTTCTGAACCTTCATTCTGCTGTTTTTCTTAACAGCCTTAACTCCTCTCTTGCATTTATCCTCTTTATCAAAAACAGGACTTTTACCAACTGATTTTTCATCAATAATCAGCTCAAAGGTAAAAGTACCGTCGCCTGACTTTGTTATTTCAAATCTTCCTGCCATATATTACTCCTCAAAGAATTATAGAATAATCAGTCGATTGACTTAATCTCAAATTCAATATTTCCGATAGGCGCTTCAACAACAACTGTTTCACCTGTTTTTGCTCCGACAAGAGCCTTGCCAACAGGGCTTTCGTCTGAAATTTTACCCTCGGAAGGATTTGACTGCGCAAAGCCTACAATCTCATAAACAGCCTCAACATTATCGCTCTTTCTGATTACGGTAACCTTTGAGCCCATGCTTACAGAGTCATTATCCGCATTATCAATGATAACTGCGTGCTCAAGCTGATATTCAAGCTCATTAATACGGGCTTCGATTTTTGCCTGCTCCGATTTTGCTTCATCATATTCGCTGTTTTCGGAAAGGTCACCGTAGGAACGGGCAACCTTAAGCTTTTCTGCTATATCAATACGACCCGCTGTTTTAAGGTTATCGAGCTCCTGCTCAAGTTCAGCCTTTCCTGCTGCGGTCATTTTAAATGTTTTTGCTGCCATAATAAAAATCTCCTTAACAATATTTTAATCACCATATTATATATTATAATATATCCGGTGTCAAGAAAAAAGAGCTTGAGCAAATTTCACAAATATTAAAAATATGCCTTTATATTCTTACCGGAATGTTATTATCTTTAAGATACTTTTTCAGTTTAGGAACGGGAAGCTCGTTAAAGTGGAACAGACTTGCGGCGAGAACCGCGTCTGCCTTTCCCCTCGTGAAAGCGTCGTAAAAATGCTCCGCTTTACCTGCGCCGCCCGACGCTATAACGGGTATTCCCACGCTTTCGCTGACCGCTCTTGTAAGCTCAATGTCATAGCCTGTTTTCTGACCGTCGCAATCCATTGAGGTGAGCAAAATTTCACCCGCTCCTCTTTTCTGCGCTTCAACCGCCCATTTGACAGCGTCTATCCCCGTGGGTATTCTGCCGCCGTTGAGGTAAACCTCCCAGCCGTTGTCACGGCGTTTTGCATCAATTGCGCAAACTACGCACTGAGCGCCGAATTTATATGACGCTTCATTGATTAAATCGGGATTTCTGACAGCCGCCGAATTGACCGAAATTTTATCCGCACCGGCTCTCAAAAGCTCGGTAAAATCATCAACGGTTTTGATACCTCCGCCGACGGTAAACGGGATAAATACGGTTTGAGCCACTCTTTTAACAATGTCTATCATCGTACTTCTTCCCTCGTGAGTAGCGGTTATATCAAGGAGCACAAGCTCATCTGCGCCCTGCCTGTCATAAGCGGCGGCGCATTCAACAGGGTCACCTGCATCTCTTAAATCAACAAAGGATACGCCCTTGACAACTCTGCCGTTTTTAACATCAAGGCACGGAATAATTCTTTTTGCGTACATAATCAGCCCTCCCTCAAAAAGTTTTCAAGTAGCTTTAAGCCTGTTTTACCGCTTTTTTCGGGATGAAACTGCGTTGCGCACAGCTTTCCCTTTTGAACTGCACACTGTATTGAAACTCCGTATTGCGTTGTTGCGGCTACCGTATCATCATCAGCGTCTTTAAGATAAAACGAATGAACGAAATAAAAATATTCATCGTCGCCGATTCCGTCAAAAATACCGCCGTGCTGATTTAATGAAATTGAGTTCCATCCGATATGCGGAACCTTCAAGCCGTCTGTTTTCGGAATTTCAACAATTCTGCCTTTAAGCAGACCCAGACCCTCTACGCCCGGACTTTCCTCACTGCTCTCAAAAAGAAGCTGTAAGCCAAGACAGATACCGAGAAACGGCTTGCCGGATAATGCCGCTTGCTTGACAACCTCTACCAAGCCTCTTTGCTTCATTGACTCCATTGCGTCACCGAAGGAGCCTACACCCGGAAGAATGACATGAGAGGCAGAAAGGATTTTTTCCTTATCCTGTGTTATTTCACTTTCAAAGCCGAGAAAATCAACGGCTTTCTTTACGCTGGATAAATTTCCTGCGCCGTAATCAATTATTGCTACCATATTGCACTCCATATTTGTAATGCAATTATTTTATCACAAAGATAAATTACTTGCAATATCATTGACAAAATGAATGTTAAATGGTAAAATCTCATTTGCAATAAATGCAGATGTATCGAAGTGGTCATAACGGGGCTGACTCGAAATCAGTTAGGGAGCAATCCCCCGCGAGTTCGAATCTCGCC
>JBJEPL010000084.1:0-5447 GCA_051881215.1 Eubacterium sp.
CTGATAATTATTCATCATTTCCTGCGTAAGAGCGTCATCAACTGTATTGGACTGCATCTGCGTCATTGCCGAATTCATAAAGTCTGTGAATTTCTGATACTGCTCAGAGAAAGCACCCTGAATAATAAAATCGGATATCAGCCCTAACGCAAGAAAAAGAAAGCCCTGCTTATATATTTTTCTGAAAAACAAATAATACGGACCGAAAAAGAAGGCTCCCCAGTTCCAGGAAATTTTCTTATTCCTCTTGAATTTAGGAATAAATCTTAATATGTTTGTCCTTACAACAGCGGCTATATCACGAATACTTTTTCCGTCAATGGTTTCATTGCTCTTATCATATTCATTTTCAGACACACGGAAATTTAACCCGTTTGCGTCAATGGCAGGCCTTATTGATTTTTCATTTTGCTTTTGCTCAAAAGGCTTTTCGTCAACAGGCGTATTCTTATTCGGCAAATATTCAAAATCCGTACCGTGCTTATCGGAATTTACGCAATGCCCAAGAGAATTATAGCATTCCCTATGATGCGGTGTTCCGCAGTAAGGGCAGGTTACGATATCGTCGTCACTGCCAAACTGCTTACCGCAGACGGGGCATTTTTCATTATCATAAAAAGGCATATCCATTTCCTTTCATTATTGCTCAAACTTTGCAATCAATTTATTATACATTAAAGTAACACAATAAATCAATCTTTTAATTAAAATATTATGAAATGATTTTAAACTTGAAATATATTTATCAATTATATATAATAGTATGAATACATAATAAATATATCCGGAGAAATAAAATGTAAAATTTTCAGTTAAATCAAAATTATAATAAGTTAAGTTTAGGAGAAATTAGTTATATGATAGAATATGAGGATTTAAAATTCAGACTTCTTGAATCTGAAAAATCAATAGTTAACCTTAAAGAAGCGCTTGCAATTGACACGCTGAAAAATGATATAAAAGCGCTTGAAGAGCAAAGCAGCGCTTCGGATTTTTGGGACGATATGGAAAAAAGCCAGAAAACAATGCAGAAAATCGGCTCGTTAAAGGCAAAGGTTGCTTCATACGAAAATCTAAAATCGGACTATGACGACGCGCTTGTTATGATTGAGCTTGCGAACGAGGAGGAGGATATCTCTCTTCTTGATGACTGCACAGCGTCAGTAGATGATATAGAAAAAAGGCTTGAGAGTCTTACTCTTTCAACGCTTTTAAGCGGAGAATTTGACAGCAAAAACGCTCTGTTGACCTTTCACGCCGGTGCAGGCGGAACCGAGGCGCAGGATTGGGCGGAAATGCTTTTCAGAATGTATAACCGCTGGGGGGAGCGCCACGGCTATAAGGTTTCCACTCTCGACTATCTTGACGGTGATGTTGCAGGCTTAAAAAGCGCAACGATTCTCGTTGAGGGTGAAAATGCCTACGGATATCTCAAGGGAGAAATGGGTATACACAGGCTTGTGCGTATATCGCCTTTTGATTCGTCGGGACGGCGCCATACATCGTTTGCTTCACTTGAGGTTATGCCTGAAATTGACGATGATGTAAATGTTGAAATCCGCGAAGAGGATATAAAAATGGATGTTTACCGTGCGTCGGGCGCAGGAGGACAAAAGGTTAACAAAACCTCGTCTGCCGTAAGGCTTACTCATATTCCGACCGGAATTGTAGTATCCTGTCAGATTGAAAGAAGCCAGCATCAAAACCGCGAGGTTGCAATGCGTATGCTTAAATCAAAGCTTGTTGAAATAAAGGAAAGAGAAAACCTTGAAAGAATAGAGGATATCAAGGGCGACCAAAAGGAAATTGCATGGGGAAGCCAGATTCGTTCATATGTATTTATGCCTTACACAATGGCAAAGGACCACAGAACAGGCTTTGAAATGGGAAATATCAACGCTGTAATGGACGGAGAAATCGACGGATTTATAAACGCATATCTTAAAATGAAATCAGTTGAAGGAGCTGAAGAATAATGCTTTCAATATCAGAGATATTGGAAATAACAACAATATGGGGCTTTGCGATAAGACTGCTGATTGCAGCGGTTCTCGGCTTTTGCATAGGACTTGAAAGGCAATGGACAAAGCACCAGGCGGGAATTTTGACAAATGTGATAGTATGTGTGGGAGCATATGCTTATACTGCTTTTTCATACATAGCCGCAGGCGATAATGTTGATGTAACCCGTATTGCGGCTCAGGTTGCAAGCGGTATCGGCTTTCTCGGTGCAGGTCTTATTATCCGCGACGGAACAAATATCAGAGGCCTTTCTACAGCGGCAACAATATGGGCAACGGCGGCAGTCGGAATTTTATGCACAACAGATAATATTTCCTACTCCTTCATTGTTGCGATTACAATAGTAATATTCCACCTTTGTCTGCATCCGTTTTCGGCGTATATTGATAAGAAAAACAACTATGACAGTGAAAAGAAAAACAGAATTGAATGCTTTTACAAAATTTCAATCAACTGCGCAGAGGAAAATGAAACCGACATTCGTTCCCATCTTTTAAGAGTAATAAGAAACAAAAACGATGTTAGGTTACATAATCTTGAAAGCACACCGACCGACGACGGAAATGTAAAAATCCGAGCATACATAGCAACGGTGAAGAAAAACGACGATACCGTTGAAAGCATACTCGCTCATATCGGAAAGGACGAGGGCATAAAATCCGCCGGATGGAAAATCACCGATTAATTACCATAAATATAACTCTTTCCCCCTGACAAAAATAAGTTAGGGGGATTTTTATGAAAAAAGTATTTATATCAATTTTAATTGCTGCGCTGCTGTGCGGCTGTACGGCAAATACAGATAACAAAACCGACACCACGGCAAGCAGCACAACCGTACAGCAGACAACAAATGTTGCTCAAACAACAGTTGAAGCAACAGGTCTTGCATCAAATAATTACAGCACCGACAAGGTGGTTTGGGGACCGGGCTATGCAGAAAATAACGAGCGCCCGAATGACCCCGTAATGCTTCAGCAGCAGTACGGCGACCTTGGCGCACAGTTTATTATGAGTGATGAAAAATTCGTTTGTCTGACCTTTGACGAAGGCTATGAAAACGGCTATACTCCTGCAATTCTCGACACTCTAAAGGAGAAAAAGGTTAAAGCGATTTTCTTTGTAACATATGATTTTGCAAAGGACAATCCAAGCCTTATTCAACGAATGATTGACGAGGGGCATATTGTAGGCAATCACTCATACCGTCACTACACTATGGATGAGGTAAGCATTGAAGAGGCAACGCAGGAAATTGTTTATCTTGACAATTATATTAAGGAAAACTTTAATTACAAGATGACGCTTTTCCGTTTCCCGAAGGGCGAATTCAGCGAGAACACGCTTGCTCTTGCCAACAGCCTCGGCTACAAAAGCGTATTTTGGTCTTTTGCATATGCCGATTGGGATACTCAAAATCCGCCTGATAAGGATACCGCCTTCAAAACAATTACCGAGCACACCCATAACGGTGAAATCATTTTGCTTCACGCCGTCAGCGCAACTAACGCCGAAATTCTCGGTGATGTAATTGATAATGTAAGAAATCAGGGATACGAATTCACCGTTGAGGTGTAATTCGTATTACATACTTTTACAAAATTGTAAATTTTCAAATTTGCTATTGTTATAATAAAAAGGCTATTATATAATATATAAATATAATGGATTTTTATTGTTTAATATATTTTTACTTTATTGAAAGTGAGAGAATACCATGCTGTTTTCGAGAGATTTGGGCATAGACCTCGGTACTGCAAGCACCCTGGTTTGTGATAAAAAAGGAAGAATTATTATAAGAGAGCCGAGCGTTGTTGCCGTTGATGTAAAATCAAAGCGTGTTCTTGCCACAGGCGACGAGGCAAAGGCTATGATCGGCCGTACCCCCGGCTCAATTGTTGCCGTTCGTCCGTTAAAAGACGGCGTTATCGCCGATTTTGATATGACCTCGGACATGCTCAGAAGCTTTATTTACCGTTCAAGCAAGCGCAGTCTTTTTACTAAAACAAGGATAGTAGTATGCGTTCCGAGCGGCGTTACAGAGGTTGAAAGGCGTGCTGTTGAGGACGCTGTTCATTCGGCAGGTGCGCAGGAGGTTGAGCTTATTGAAGAGCCTATGGCTGCGGCTTTGGGCGCAGGCTTACCTGTTTTTGACGCAACGGGCTCAATGGTTGTTGATATCGGCGGCGGAACATGCGACGCGGCAGTAATAAGCCTTGGCGGAATAGCCGCGTGCAGAAGCATAAGAGTCGGCGGAGACGCGTTTGACGAGGCAATTGTCAATCATATGAAAAAATCGCACAATCTGCTTATCGGAAGCAATACTGCCGAGGATATCAAGCTTAAAATCGGCTCTGCAAGTACATACGACGGCGAGGGCGCAATGGAGGTCAAGGGAAGAAATCTTACAGACGGACTTCCTAAAAGCGTAGAAATAACCTCTGCGGAAATCCGTGAGGTTTTATCCGAGCCCGTAGGTCAGATTATTGCCGCTATAAAGGAAACGCTTGAGGTAACTCTTCCCGAGCTTTCGGCAGATATAATCGACAGAGGAATATATCTTACCGGCGGAGCAAGCCAGCTCAGAGGACTTGCGGATTTAATATCAAGAGAAACAAAAATCGCAGTACATATGCCCGAAAACCCTATGGACTGCGTTGCAATAGGAACATCAATTAAACTCAGAAGGGCAAGATAAGAATGAAAGACCTTTTTAAAAGCGGTTATTTCAAGTTAATAATGACGATTATTGCCCTGCTGCTTGCGGGTATGCTCCTATGTGCAATCAACGGCCACGGCGAAAGCGCCCAGTCAACAATTATAGGAACAGTTTTTACTCCCGCTCATTGGGTAGCAAGCAAGATTTCGGACGGGATAGGATATATCACCGATAACGCAAAGGGCAATACTGAATATGAAAAGAAAATTGACTCTCTTCAGCAGGAAATAGGAGAGCTACAGGAAAAGCTTGCCGATTATGATAACCTAAAAGAGCAGAATAAAATATATAAAGAAGCGCTTGAGCTTAAGGATGATAACGCCGATTTTGAGTATCTTCAGGCTTCTGTTATAGGAAGGGACAGCGCAAATCCTTTCTGCTCCTTTTCCATAAGCAAGGGACTTGCCCACGGCGTTAAAGACGGTGACGCTGTTCTTTACGGAAAATATCTTGTAGGCGTAATAAAGAAGGCTTATCCTACATACAGCGTAGTATGTTCAATACTTGACCCTGATTTTTCCGTTTCTGCTTATGACATAAACACAAAGGAATTAAGCTATGTTACAGGAAGCGCAGAGCTTGCAAAAAAAGGCTATTGCAAGTTTGAAAATCTTGATTCCGCAACAAAAATTTCCTACGGCTCTATTATTGCCACGGCCGGAATAAGCTCTTCTATGCCGAAGGGTATAATAATCGGAACGGTTAA
>JBJEPL010000085.1:0-5409 GCA_051881215.1 Eubacterium sp.
CATATATCCGAAGGATTTTCTTCAAACTCTTTAAGAAGATACATAACAAGCTCTTGGCTCTGGCTTTCACTGCCGACAATAGGTGCAACCTCAGTATAAGTATTGCATTTTATCATATGTATTGACGGTGCCTGCGCTTTGAGCCTTACGCCGTATCTTCCGCCCTGCTTCATAATTTCAGGCTCATCAAGGCTTAATTCATTCATTTCCGGCATAACGATACCGTAGCCTGTTTCTTCGACATCATTAAGCGCTTTTGAAAATCTCTCATATTCTTTTTTCATATTCATAAGAGATATAAAATTCTGCATAAGCTCTCTGTCGTCTTTAATTTCAACATTACAGCATTCAGACAGAATTTTATAAAAATAAGAATTATCAATATAAAATTTCAGATTAACCTTACCGTTTGACAAATCAAGTGAATTTACACTAACTGATTCAATATATTCATTAAGCTGTATACTGTCGCAAAATGCGGAAACGCTTCTTATATTACTTATAAGAGAGGCATTATCCCTTATAGATGAAAAAATTGATGAGCGAAGATAATTATCTTTATCGAGATTATTAATCCATGACGGAAAGTTTATCCCAACATTTGAAACAGGAAATTCATATAAAATATCTGATAATATATCATTGATTTCCTTTTCCGTCAGCTCAAGACAGTTAACCGGAACAACCGGAACACCGTATTTATTTGTCAGCTCTGAACACATATTAACTGTCATAGGCGATTGTGGCTCAACGCAGTTCATCAAAACAACAAAAGGTTTGTCAAGCTCTTTTAGCTCGTTAATTACCCTTTCCTCTGCTTCCTCATATTCATCACGCGGAATTGAGCTGATTGAGCCGTCTGTCGTTATTACAAGGCCGATTGTTGAATGTTCAGTTATAACCTTTTTCGTTCCTATTTCAGCCGCCATATTAAACGGTATTTCATCATCATACCAAGGAGTTCTTACCATTCTCGGCTGTTCCTCTTCAATGTATCCCACCGAGCTTGGAACAATATAACCGACGCAATCAATAAGCCTCACCCTCATTTTAAGGTTATCGTTCATCTGAAGCTCAATCGCATCTTCCGGTATGAATTTAGGCTCGGTTGTCATTATCGTTCTTCCTGCGGCTGACTGCGGAAGCTCATCCATAGCTCTTTCCCGGGCATATGTATCGTCAATATTAGGAATAACAAGCGTATCCATAAATTTTTTGATAAAAGTGGATTTACCTGTTCTCACCGGCCCTACAACACCGATATAAATGTCTCCGCCGGTTCTTTTTGAAATATCGCTGTAAATATTATTATTCATATTTTAACCTCACATTCCCGGAATAAGGATAATCCTTTTATCCTGTATCAATTCAGAAGACAAGCCGTTTTCTTCCATAATCAATTTTGAATCAGTCGAAAAGCTTTTTGCAATATCCCAAACGCTTTCGTTTTTATCGGCAAAATATAATGTCATTTGAGGAAGTTGTGTATTTTGCTCGTCATATTCAGCGTCAATATCTGTCAGATACTCAATAACCTGCGTGCGATACAGAAAAGCGCTGTATTCAAAATTTATTCTTAAAGCTATTTTATCAGTATTCTTAATAACAAAATCATATGACGACATATTTGCACAGCCGCACCCTTCAAGCTCATCACTGCTTAATGTAAGCTTATATTCCTGCACCTTTTCAAAGGAGCATAATTGAGAGGTATCATCATAATAGAGAAAATTCAAACCAAACTGAATAATCATTACAGATTTTTCAACCTTGCAGCTTAAAATTTCGCTCTTTAAATCAAGAATTTCAACAATGCTTTTATCGTTATCAAAGGTTAATTCAACAGATTTATCGTCAAAATAAAATACAGGCTCTCTTCTTATTGCCGATTTTTCGGTTATTAAATGAGTTTTAAAATGAGGAATATATGAATCTGTTATGTATTCCCTTTGGATTACGGAAAAAATCTGATATTTAAAGGTTGCTTTGCCGACAATTTCAATTTCATTTAATAAATTATTTGAATCGGCTTTTGTTTTTATGTATAAATTTGAAATTGTCGCGCTTACAAATGCGTTATCATTTTCATTTGTTTCATCAATATCTATAATTTTGCTAATTGAAAAAATATGCGAGCAGTTTTCAATTGCATCGCCCTCGTTATTAAACAAGACCGAAGCCTCTACCCTTAATTTTACAAGCATCTTATCCTTGATAATTTTTTTATCCTCTATAAAGCAGGTGTAAAATGAGTTAACAATATTCTTTATTTGAGAATTATTATTTGGTATTGAAAAAGTTTCGTCAAACTCTGCGCTGCATATTCCGGCAGATTTTGTTGAAAGGACATTCATTGAACTTTCTTTAACAAAAGCATTTTTACAGTTACTTAAAGCCTTTGACGCGGTTCTGTTATATGTATCAATCTGAACGCATACTGCTGTATGAATATCAATTCTGCGCTGATTAATCAGCCTGAAATTTGAATATTTAGTATTAATATTAACATCGGCAAAAAAGAAATAATCCGAGGAGTCTATATCAAAGCTTTTTGTAAATTCCTCTTCAAATATATTAGACATCGGCAAAAAGCTGCTGTTTAAATATGTTATACTGATAATAGTCTTGCCGAATATTTTAAATACGGACCCGCTACACTCATAATCGGTTATAACATTGCTGACGTAGCATTTAATCACCTTTTCAACATCATCAAGATATTGAGGAAGATTTTCCTGATATTCAAGGTCAAAGCTTTCACATATTTTATTTGACTTTTCGTTACAATTCATTGATTTATATTCTTTGCATAGCTCCATAAAGAATCTCCTTTTCGTTTTCTACAAATTACTATGCACGAAAAAAGGATAATATAACAAAAGCACAAGCAGAATTTTCCGTATGTGCTTTACAAATAATAGAGTATTCAAAATAAAACAGTCAAAAATAAAAAATCACGATACATAAAACGGTGCATCGTGATTTTTTATTCTATGTTTCGTTTTTTACTTTTTGAATTTTAAATATTGATCTGAGCAACGGCGCAAGAAACTTTGGACTTTTAATTAATACAACCTTCATAAAATCCCCTCGCTATTTCTTACAGCAGATGATTCCGAGGATAATTACTACTATTGCAAGAATTCTTGTAATCCATGTTGTAGGACAGCAAAGCGCAACTACACAGCCCACTCCGAAGGCAATCCACAAAAAGTCGCGTCTGCACATTTTCTTCATAGCAAATTCACCTCAATCGCTGTATTTACTACATACTATGATGAAAACATTCAATCGTTACTCTGAATTAAAAGAATTTTTCCTTTTTTAATTGAAATTTCTGCCTGATGATACTTAATCATATTGCTTTGAGTGAACTGCTCGTTGGGATTAAGTGAAATATTATCAACATTATAAACTGCTCCTTTTATTGTAAGCCCCTCGCATTCATTATGAAGAGCAAAAAGAGAAAAATACTTATAATAATTATTATTAATTGTTATTTGATTTTTCACGATTAGAGCACGGTTATATTTGTTGACAAGCTCGCAGTCTATGCCTTTGTCCAAGCAGTATTCAAGGCAAAGAATATTGGCATATGTATGGTCAATTCTTGAGCCAATACCGCCGATGATTATTATTTTATTAAACCCTCTTTTAATAGCCTCTTTAACGCAGAAAAAAGTATCGGTATCATTTTTCATAACAGGCAAAACTATAGTTTCGATATCGGTATCGGGCCTTGATGAGGAATCAAAATCACCGATAATCAGATTCGGTTTGATTTTTAATTGAATACACTTCTGATAACCGCTGTCGGCACTTATGATAAAAGAATTGCCAATCACATTATTATAGTATTCAATATCATTTTCAGGTGCGCCGGAAATAATGACGCATTTTTTTATTTGAGTTCCCATTCTTTGATATCCTTAACTTCGTTATAAAGCTGAACATAGCTGTTATGCCTGCTTTTTGAGATTTTGCCCTCGTTTACCGCCTGTAAAACAGAACAGCCCTTGTCATTAACATGAGCGCAACTTGGTGAAAACTTACAGTCATTAATATATGGCAGAAATTCTCTGAAGCAATACGGCAAATCATCTTTGAGTATTTTCTCGCACCGCTCAAAATCAAGAGAAGAAAAACCGGGAGTATCGGCAACATAGCCGCCTGCAACCTTATAAAGCTCGCAATGCCTTGTTGTATGCTTTCCTCTGCCGAGCTTTTTGCTTGTCTGACCAACCTGAATTGACAGCTTTGGGTCAATTGCATTGAGCAATGATGATTTACCAACGCCTGTATTACCTGTAAAAGCGCTTATTTTGCCTTTCAAAAGTGATTTAACCTCGTCGGCGCCCTTTCCTGTTAAGTTATCACATACTATTACTTTAAAGCCTGCATTTGAATATATATCAACATAATTCTTATAGGATGGCTCCAAATCTGTTTTTGTAAAAACTATTACCGGCTCAATTTTCTTGTACTCGGCAATGGCAATTAATTTATCAAGAACAAATGTATTTACGGCAGGATCAACTATTGAAGCTACAATAAATAGAGTATCAATATTTGAAAGAGGAGGTCTGACAAGACTGTTTTTTCTTGGCAGAATTTCATCAATAGTATTTTCTGCATTTTCATTAACTGATATTTTAACTCTGTCACCGACAAGTGGGGTAATATTCTTTTTTCTAAATGCGCCTCTTGCCTTACATTCATATATAGTATCGGCGGTCTCTACATAGTAGAAACCGCCGATGCCTTTAATTATTAAACCGTTAATCATTCAGTATCCTCATCGGTAGGTGTATCATTATCAACATCTTCTTCAGTACTCTCTTCTGTTACTGAATTTGTTGTGTTTTCAGTTGTCGTCTCTGTTGTCGTAACAGTTGTAGGCTGCGTTGTTGTTTCATTAGGAATATTTGAAAATCCGCTGAAATCAACGGAAATATTCTGATTCTTGCTTGGGTCAACAGTTTTTGTTTCAAGAGCTCCAACGGTTTTTAAGGATACCCTAATTTTAACATTTTTGTCACTCTCAACAGTAATACTTACATTAGCTTTACCGCCCTTAAGATTAACTGTCTGATTGAGATACTTTTCGTCGTCAAGCTCAACTACGAGAGTATCTGTAATGTAATTACCGTCACTGTCAATATATTCAGGTAAAGCAACTGACAATGATACCTTTGCCGATGGTTTAGTTGTAGTTGTTGTTACACCGGAAGAGATAACAACCTTAATTGCATCGTCAGCAAGAGCCTCCTGACCGTAAGCAGGAGTTTGAGAAATAACAGTTCCCTTTTCATATTCGCTGTCCTGTGTTACAAATGATATATTCGTAAATCCTGATTTTTCAAGGAAAGCTCTCGCCCCCGACTGATTTAAGCCTTTGACATCGAGATC
>JBJEPL010000086.1:0-5382 GCA_051881215.1 Eubacterium sp.
CGGCTCAAAAAATAATTGACAGCGCACTTGATTTTGCTAAAGGAGACGCAATATATTTTACATTTCAGGGCGGAGAGCCTCTTTTAAGCGGAATTGATTTTTTCGTTAAATTTGTTAAATATTGCGAAGAAAAAAATACCGACGGCTCTCAAATAAATTATTGCCTTCAAACAAACGGCACCTTGATAAATGATGAATTTGCCCGCTTTTTTAGGAAAAATAATTTTCTTATAGGCGTGTCGCTTGACGGCGATGAGGATATTAATTCATATCGCTTGTATCCCGACGGCTCATCTTCCTTTGACGATGTTATGCGCGGTGTTGAGCTTTTAAAGAAATATGATGTTACCTTTAACATACTGTCCGTTTTAACAAAGAATACGGCGCTGAATTTCCGAAGGGCATACCGCTTTTTTAAGCAAAACGGCTTGAGGCATCTTCAGTTTATTCCGTGTTTAAGGCCTCTCAAGAGCGAATATGATGAAGATATGTATATGAATAATGACGACTATTCATATTTTCTCACAAAATGCTTTAATATCTATTTTAACGATTATATGAGAGGGGAGTATGTTTCGGTAAGGTCATTTGATAATTACATAGCTCTTATGAACGGCAATAACGCCGAGCAGTGCGGAATGAACGGCTTTTGCTCAACCCAGTTTGTTGTTGAGGGCGACGGAAGCGTTTATCCGTGCGACTTTTATTGTACCGATGAATGGTATCTCGGTAATATAAATCAAGACTCTTTTAAGAATTTCTATAACAGCGAAAGGGCTGTCGAGTTTCTTAAAGGCTCTTTTAAGCTTGATGATAAGTGCAGGCAGTGCAGCTTTTTTACCGTCTGCCGCGGCGGCGGATGTAAGCGCAGCAGGCAGGATATGGATTACTGCGGTGCTTATAAAGCGTTTTTTTCATCAAGCAGTGATAAAATGATTCAAATGAAAAGGTAGGCTTTTAATGTGAAAAAATCTTTATCTTTAATTTTAGCTTTATTTCTTATTTGCGGTCTCTTTTCCTCCTGCTCTTCTAATCAAAACGAAGAAGAAACAGACACTGCTGATACCCGTGAACTGATAATTACAACCGATTATCACTATTCCGATATGGACGAAAGCGCCGTTCGTGCTTATGAAAAGCTTGTCGAAGCAGTATTAAATTATGAAAGCGAGGTTAAGTTTAATACCGCTTTGACCGACAGCGTAAATCAGCTTTTTTACACCTGCCCGTTTTATGCTCTTGTTGACGGAATTTCCTATACTCAGGATAATACAGGCGTAGAGCTTAAGTTTAAAAATGATGAGCAGACCCATAAGCAGCTTATCAATGATTTTAAAGAAAAAATAAATGACATAATGGTAACATGCGGCTACGGTACCGTAAACAATAATATCTATATTCTCAATGTTTACAGCTATATTGCCCAAAATGTTAATATTGATAACACTTATACAACAGTATTTGATACAGTTATGTATTCAAAGGGAGTAAATTCGGCAATAAGCAGTATGTTTGAGTATCTTCTTTTGCAGGCTTCAATTCCTGCATGCCATGTTATGAACCTTAATAATAACGGAATTGCAAAGCTTCTTTCAATGGTTAAGTTTGAGGGGCAGTGGTATTATTTTGACCCTGCAAGCGAAATTGAAAAAACCTCCGGAAAAGGTCTTGTATATTTTGCTATGGATGACTCGAGAGCGGCAGTTGATTCGGATTCACGGCAGTTTGTTTATACAGATCAGACTCCTGTTGATAAAATTGATGATAAAGCCTACTCAAAATTAAAGGATTCACAATCTTACACCCTTGACGGAGCAAAAGTTACAGTACAGCTCAAGGGGCAGGAAGATTATTCCTTTGAATGTAATTAAAAATTATATGTATTTTTACACGCTGAACAAAAAAAGATGCTTTTTGCATCTTTTTTTTGTTGTATTTGATAGGAATATATGTTAAACTAATATTATTACAAATCGGGAGAAATAAACAACCGGTATTAAAAATTTGTTTGTTTCGCTAAAAAGGAGAATTGATATGGCAGAAAGTATTAAAGCAAAAGCCAAAAATCTGATTGACCAAGTCAGATTTTATTGGAAAGAACCGCCAAAGGGCAGATATATGTCCTTTAAAGAAATTGCCGCCTATTCATTCGGCGGTATCGGTGCATATCTTATTGTAAGTATGAGCTATACGGCGCTTCTTGCCGCAACAAATGTATTTATCACGGGAACAATCGGTATCGGTCCTACCGATATGTATATTCTCTATGTTATCGCAACCCTTGCTAATATTCCTCTTACGGGCTTAAGAGCTAATATTATTGATAATACCCGTAATAAAGAAGGAAAATACAGACCATATATTTTAAGAATGGGTATTCCTACAGTCATTCTGTTTATAGGTCTTACATGGTTTCCTTATGACTCACTCAAGACTATTGTCGGAACAGGTGAGCTTTTAGGTAAGAGTGCAGATTATATTGCAAAATGTGCAGTTGTATTATTCTTTAATCTGCTTTTGCAGTTCTTCTATTATTTCTTCTATGATTCATATGAAAATCTTATTCATGTTCTTTCTCCCAATTCGCAGGAGCGTGCCGATGTTGCTTCAATAAAAAGTATCATTTATTCCCTCGGCCCTTCAATAGTTAATTTCATAATGCCGATTATAGCGCAGAATGTTTTCCATACAAACCAGACAGATATCCGTGTATACAGGCTGCTTTTCCCTATACTCGGTATACTTGGTATATTGTTGTGCGTTATTGTTTACGCAAATACACAGGAGAAAATTGTTCAGGCAAAAACTCATGTTATTCAAATCAAGTTTATTGACGCTCTGAAGGCTGTTGCAAAAAATAAGTATTTCTGGATACTTTCTCTTGCAGGATGGATCGGCTTCCTTGAGTCGGCTTATAACAATATTCTTAATTGGCTTTATAACTATGGCGGCGCATGCTCGGGTAATACATATTCAATTGTTATTACATTAAGCGGTAACTCTGCCCTTTGGGGTATGATTTTAGCTCCGTTTTGTATCAGAAAATGGGGCAAGAAAAAAGTTCTTGTTTTCACAAACATATTGAATATTATATTCATTCTTGCAATGCTTCTCTTTACAAATGAGATTAATAAAGCAACAATATGGGGCGTTCTTTTCTGCCTCTATCTTAATGGTATTGTCGGTGCATTTATGCATATTCTCAACCCTGCAATGAATGCAGATATCCGTGATTATCAGCAATATAAGACAGGCGAAAGAATTGACGGAATGTTTGCTGCCGTTGCAACAATCGGTTCTGTACTTACTCTTTTAATGTCCGGCGTTATTCCTGCCATTCAGGAAAGAATCGGTATGACTGTTGAAAATGCAAAGCGTGTTGTAGGTGACAGTCAGTTGATGTCAAGAATTCTTCCGGGAAATCAGCAAACCATTGGTCAAATGCTTGTTGAACAGTCCAAAAACGGTCAGGATATTTATAATGCGGCAAATGCGCTTTATGATGTTCAGGGCGTTCTTCTTCCTCTTCTTCATGTGCTCATTATCGTGTCTGCTGTAGGAGCATTTTTGAATGTTGTTCCTTATTTCTGGTATGATTTTGAGGAGAAAAAGCAGAAATCAATTGTAAGAGTGCTTAAGCTTCGTGCTCTTTTTGAGGACTTCGGAAACAATGCATTAAAAGACCGCGAGCTTGTTGAAGCCATTGATATGGTTAACGATGCAAGAGAAATGGCGTCTGCAACGCCTAAAGACGCTTCAAAATCAATGTATAAAGGCGTTAAGGGCAAAGAAGAGAAAAAAGCGGCTAAAAAAGCATATCGCGAGGCTCTTCAATTCAATGAAGATATTGAAATTTCACAATTTGTTTGTCAGGAGCTTGATAAATTTGATACCGACTTTGTTAAGCATCAGGTTGAGGTTTATCAAAAGGTTTATGATGAAGGTCTTGACGGAATTAAAAATCTTTCACTTTCCGATGCGAAAGCAGAGCTTAAGGCTGCAAAGGCTCTTCCTAAAACAAATCAGGACGAGAAGGACCTTCGTAAATTTGAGATTGAGGTTGCCAAGAAAAAGATTTCTTCAATCAAGGCATATAATAAGTTCTTCGGTTCGGTAAATGATTTTGTTGAGCCTGATATGGCAATCCTTGACGGCTTCTTTAATATTGAAGATGAGTGCGATGATAAGATTGCACAGCTTTCAAAAGATCTTCATACTGCCAAAAAGGATAAGGACAGAGAAGAGGCTTCAAAGCTTAAGCTTCAGATTAAGGAATATGAGCAAAAGCGCAAGGATGCAAGAAAGGCTTCCAAAACCGAAATGGATAAGCACGCTTATTTCAACCGCGCTTCAGAAGCTTATATCGATGCAAGAAAGCTCCTTGTTCAAAAAGAAAACTTCTCTCATTTTGACGAGATTGCCGCAATGTATGACGAGGCAAAGGCTCGTGCCGATGAAGAGGACAGAATAAAGGAACAAAAAGCAGCCGAGAGGCAAAAGGAATTGGAAAAAGAGCTTGCTGACCGCAAGGCCGCAAAGAAAAGAAAGTAATTCCTAAATAAAAATACAAGGTTACCAAATAACCCCGTTTCGGCATACTATGTAGTATGTAATGAAATGGGGTTATTATTATGATTTTATATATAAAGGTGGGTTCAATTACCAATGCGCAGCGCAGTCAGAAAATTCTGCGTGCAAAGGGTTATAAGGTTCAGCTCAAAAAAATTGAAAATCCCGGTCCGAATGACGGCTGCGGTTATGCGCTGGAGGTAATTTCAAACAGCAATGAGCCTGTTAAAATACTTGAGAAAAACGGGATAACGGTGCTGGGAACGGAGTCGAGATAAATGATTTATTTTGACAACAGCGCTACCACCAATCCCAAGCCGAAGAGCGTAATACGAAGGACAAATAATGCAGTTGTTAATTACAGCTTTAACAGCGGAAGAGGCGGATATAAAAAATCTATTGATACTGCCGAAAGAATATTTGACTCACGCAGTAAAATTGGCGATTTGCTTGGTCTACAGCCGCAGAATATTGCTTTTACAGTAAATTGCACAACGGCATTAAATATGGCAATTAAGGGAAGCATAAAAAGGGGAGACCATATAATTATATCTAATCTTGAGCATAATGCTGTCTCAAGACCTGTTGAAGCGCTTGCCTTAAAAAAAATAATCACCTATGACACAGCCGAATTCAGCTACGACGAGGATGAAACTGTAAATAATTTTAAAAGGCTTATAAAGCCTGAAACCTCCTTGATTGTATGTATGCACGCTTCAAATGTGTTCGGCTGTCTGTTTCCGATAAAACGAATAGGTGAGCTTGCAAAGGAAAACGGAATAAGATTTGTTGTTGATGCCGCTCAAAGCGCAG
>JBJEPL010000087.1:0-19184 GCA_051881215.1 Eubacterium sp.
CCTGAAAATGTAAGGCAGATTAAGTCGCAGCTTTTAAAGCTTGAGATAGTTAAAAAGGTTGCCGAGCTTACTGATGCAAAATCAGTTTCCTCCGAGCTTCTTTTGGTTAAGGTTAAGGCTGCCGGCGTTGAGCAGAAAAACGCTCTGCTTGCCCTCAACTCGCGTTACGGTGCAAGAGTTCTTGATATTTCAATGACTACAATTACTCTTGAATTTACTGGTGCAGGAGAAGTTATTGACATATTCGTAAAAGCACTTGAGGATGATTTCGGAATAGTAGAGCTTGCCCGTACGGGCGTTACTTCTCTTGAAAGAGGAGAAGGCTCGTTTACAGATGATATTTAATGAAATTAGGTGATGAAAAATGGGTATGACTATGACCCAAAAAATTCTGGCGGCTCATGCAGGCTTGGAAAATGTTGTCGCCGGTCAGCTTATTGAAGCGGATTTGGATATGGTGCTCGGTAACGATGTAACCTCTCCGGTTGCTATCAATGAGATGAATAAATTCGGTAAAACCTCTGTTTTTGATAAAACAAGGATTTCACTTGTTATGGATCATTTTACACCGAATAAGGATATTCAGTCTGCTGAAAATTGCAAGCAGGTTCGTGAGTTTGCAAAGAAAAATGATATCCTTCATTACTATGATGTAGGTAATATGGGTATAGAGCATGCTCTTCTCCCTGAAAAAGGCATTGTTACCTGCGGCGACTGCATTATCGGCGCCGATTCACATACCTGTACATACGGCGCTTTGGGCGCATTTTCAACAGGCGTAGGCTCAACCGATATGGCGGCAGGTATGGTAACAGGCAAGGCTTGGTTTAAAGTGCCGTCTGCTATAAAGGTTGTTATTACTGGCCAAAAAGCGCCGTTTATAAGCGGCAAGGATGTCGTTCTTCATCTCATCGGTGAAATCGGTGTCGACGGAGCTCTTTATAAATCACTTGAATTTACAGGCGACGGTATAAAAGAGCTCTCAATGGACGACCGCCTTTGCATATCGAATATGGCAATTGAGTGCGGTGCTAAAAACGGAATTTTCCCTGTTGATGATATAACGCTTGATTATGTAAACGGCAGAAGCCTTCGTGAATACAAAATCTATGAAGCCGATTCAGATGCTGAATATGAAAGCACGGTTACTATTGATTTAAGTACCCTCCGCCCGACAGTTGCCTGTCCTCATCTTCCGGAAAACACAAAAACCGTTGATGAAATTGACAGAATTGAAATTGATCAGGTCGTTATCGGCTCTTGCACTAACGGAAGAATTGAGGATATGCGCAGTGCAGCCGAAATTCTTAAAGGCAAAAAGGTTGCAAAGGGCGTTCGCTGTATCGTTATTCCTGCAACTCAGGCTGTTTATCTTCAGTGCATAAAAGAGGGGATTGCGGAGATTTTTGTCGAAGCCGGCGCAATCGTTTCAACCCCTACCTGCGGACCGTGTCTCGGAGGTCATATGGGTATTCTTGCTTCGGGCGAAAAGGCTGTTTCAACCTCTAACAGAAATTTCGTCGGCAGAATGGGTCACACGAAATCAGAAATTTATCTTGCATCGCCTGCTGTTGCCGCAGCATCTGCTGTTAAAGGCTATATCGCAGGCCCTGCAACGGTTTAAGGAGGTAGGAAAATGCAAGCAAAAGGTTTAGTTCATAAGTTCGGTGACAATGTTGATACCGATGTTATTATTCCTGCTCGTTATCTTAATAAAAGTGATGATGCTTGGCTTGCTTCTCATTGTATGGAGGATATTGACGCAGATTTTGTCAATAAGGTTAAGCCGGGCGACATTATGGTTGCTAAAGCAAATTTCGGATGCGGCTCCTCGCGTGAGCATGCACCGATTGCCATTAAGGCTTCGGGTATTTCCTGCGTAATTGCCTCAACATTTGCCCGTATTTTTTACAGAAATGCAATTAATATCGGTCTTGCCATTCTTGAATGTGAAGAGGCGGCAAACGAGATTCAGGAGGGTGACGAGGTTGAGGTCGATTTTGACAGCGGCGTCATTACCGACTGTACTACAGGAAAAACATATAATGCACAGCCGTTTCCTGAATTTATCCAGAATATAATTAAAAACGGCGGATTGATGAATTCAATCAATAATAAATAATAGAAGGTTAATTCTCAATGTATCTAATTATAAACGAAGAAACTCTCAGCAGAGTGTGGAGCTCTTCGACAGAGTTTTGGTTTTCCCGTGTCGATTATCAGATTCACAGCTCATATGATTTGGCTTCGGGTGACGATGCCTGCCTTGTTAAAACAGGCTTTATACCTTTTTTGTCAGTAAGCAATGAAGAGGTTATAAGAGCATACATAAATTCTCTCGGCAAAAAAAAGGTTTCCGAGGTTTTTGCAAATCTTCCTCAGGAGGAGTATGTTGAAACCTTTTGGAAGTATTTTAATGCCTATCCTGAAATTGAACATGGCTACGCCCAATTTGAAGCCGATTATGTTTTGAAAAAAACAATCGAATGGTGCGAGGCAAACGCAGTCGAATATAAAATTGAAAAATAATATTAAAGCTCCCGCGGTTTTTATCTCCGCGGGAGCTTTTTATACATAAGAATGTTCAATTGTCACAACGAGATTTATCGTGTCGTCTGTTTCTCTGATTTTTTTCTGTAAGTCCTTGAGGATTTCTCCGTTGCTTTTTTTATTTGAAAACGGAACTACCAAATCAAAAATCAGATTGGTGTGTGTCGGTCCTTTAACCATTTTAAAATCATGAAAGGCAAATAACTCATCATAATCCTTTATTATACCGCGCATAATTTCCTTGTATTTGTTAACTTCGGCATCGTCGGTAACAATCGGGTCCATATGAATACATATTACTATTTTAAGCCGCTTGGCGATTTCTTTTTCAACATTGTCAATTACATCGTGAATTTCACAAACATCAACATTTGACGGAACCTCCGCGTGCGCCGATGCAATAATTCTTCCCGGGCCGTAATCGTGAACAATTAAATCGTGAACGCCGATAATCAGCTCTTCTTCAAGCATAATTGCTTCAATTTCTTTTACAAGCTCCTCACTCGGAGGCTGACCGAGCAGAGGACCGAGAATATCCTTAACAATTCCCACTCCTGCCGCAATTATAATCGCGGCAACAATAATTCCTATTATTCCGTCTGCTCTTTTAAACGGTGTGAAGGAGGAAATAAGCAGGGCTCCAATCGTAGCCGTCGTTGCAATGCAGTCGTTAAGACTGTCCTGCCTTACGGCTTTCATATTTATATTGCCCGTTTCTTTGTAAAGAGCATTGTTGAAATATGCCATCCAAAGCTTAACGCATACGGCAATGATAAGTACAATTACAGACCAGACCGTGAATTTTACCTCTTGGGGATGAATAATTTTTTCTATTGAGCTTTTTCCAAGCTCAAAGCCCATAAGAAATATGAAGAATGAAACAACAAGCGCCGAAATGTATTCAAGCCTGCCGTGACCGAAAGGGTGCTCCTCGTCAACAGGCTTGTTTGACAGCTTTGCACCGAATATTGTTACAATATTTGAGCTTGCGTCGGATAAGTTGTTTATTGCGTCTGCGGTTATTGAAACCGAATTGGTAAGAGAGCCTATTATAAATTTCATAACGCATAAAAGGGCATTACATATAATTCCCGCAATTCCGCTCATCATTGACAGCTTTTCTCTGACATCAGAATTGTCCGCGATTGAGCTGCTTTTTAAACGCTTTATCAGTAATTTTGTCATAATATACCACCTTTGGAAAATAACTTTAACATAAATTGTTCTTTAAAACAAGTCGGCATTATGATATAATATAATATGGTGATGAAATGAAAAAGTTTTTAATGATAAAAGGCTCTCCGAGGGAGAACGGCGTCTGCCAGGAGCTTATAAATCAGGTCAGGACCTATTTTCTCGATTGTGAAATAAAGGAATATGATACATATAAAATGGTGCCTGCTCCGTGTACGGATTGCAGATACTGCGAGTATCACGACGGGTGCTCGAATAAGGACCTTGATATTTTCTTTGAGGATTTTGAAGATGCCGACTATATAGTGTTCTTTACTCCCGTCTACAATAATTTTTTTCCTGCTCCGCTTAAAGCAATAATTGACAGATTTCAGCGCTATTACAGCGCCAGATTTAAAAGAGGCGCAAAGCCGCCGATTGAGAAGCCCAAAAGAGTCGGAGTAGTAATAGCAAGCGGATCAAACGCAAGGCAGAGCGCTGATTTTATGACCGCAACATTAAGGCAGGCATTCACCGTATTAAACGGTGAGGTTTGCGCAAGATATTACATTCCGAATACCGATACAGGCAAATATACCTTCAATATGGTTGAGCTTCAGAAATTCATTCATCAGCTTAAAGGCAATTAATATAAATAAAAAAACTTGTTCATTTCAAAACGAGCAAGCCTTTTTGTTGACTGAACTTTTCAGTAATAGTATAATGATTTTATATTACAGACTTAAACGGGAGTTGTTTATATGAAAAAAGTTTTATCAATTATTTTATCAGTTGTAATGCTTTTAAGCATTACCGCCGGGTTTGACTTATCAGCATATGCAGACTCAAGCGGTGATTTTGAGTATGAAGTGCTCGGCAACGGTACTGCTGAAATTACAGAATATACCGGCAGCGGTGGAAATGTAACAATTCCTTCAAAACTTGACGGATACACAGTAACAAGTATAGGTGAATGTGCATTTTGGTGTTGTGAAGAATTTACGGGCATAACAATACCAAACAGCGTCACAAGCATTGGTTATGGTGCATTTGGATATTGCAAGAAGCTTGCAAGCATAACCATACCAAATAGTGTAAAAACAATTAAATCCGCTGCATTTATACGCTGTGAAAGCCTTAAAAATATAACCATACCGAACGGCGTAACAAGCATTGAGACTAACACATTTTATTTTTGCAGTAATCTTAAAAATATAACAATACCGGAATCTGTAACAAGTATAGGTGAAGCATTTGTTGGCTGCAAAAGCTTTACAAGTATAACTATACCAAAAAATGTAAAAAGTGTTGATGGTCAAGCATTTGATTGTTGTGAAAATTTATCGAGTATAAATGTAGATAGTAATAACAAAAATTATATATCGATGAATGGAGTCTTATATAATAAAAATAAAACAGAGTTAATTAAATACCCTGAAGGGAAAAGCGGTTCTTCTTTTATAATACCAAACAGTGTAACAAGTATAGGCATTGGTGCATTTTCAGGGTGCACAAGCTTAACAAGTGTAACAATCCCAAATAGTGTAACAAGAATAGGTGATGGTGCATTTAATTCTTGCATAAGACTTACAAATATAACTATACCTGAAAAGGTAAAACAAATTTCACCTTTTACTTTCTCAAATTGTAAAAGTTTAACGAGTATTAAAGTACATAAGAACAATAAAATATATACATCAGTGAACGGAGTTCTTTATAGTAAAAATAAAACACAGTTAATAAGATTCCCAGAAGGAAAGAATGGCTCTTTTACAATACCAAATACTGTAACAAGTATTGGTGAGAGCGCCTTTTATTCTTGCGACAGTTTAACAGATATAACAATACCGGAGTCTGTAACGAGTATTGGAGGCAGTGCATTCGATAGCTGCAAAAAACTTACACGAATAACCATACCCAAAAATGTGAAAAGAATTGAATCTTTAACATTCTATGATTGCAACAAATTAAAAGATATAACTATCCTTGGTAAAGATGTTGATATTGAAGAATATGCAGTTGGATATATTCACGATTCCAGCATTGATTACGGCGATTTCGCCGGCGGTTTTGATCCTTTACCGGTTAAAGACTGCAAAATTCGTGGATACAAAAATTCGACTGCTGAAAAATATGCCAAAAATAATGGCTTTAAATTTACAGCACTTATTGAGGCATCTGCACTTTCTGTGTCGCTGTCATCAACATCTTATACCTATAACGGAAAGGTTAAAAAGCCGACTGTAACGGTTAAGGACAGTAAGGGCAATAAGATTGCATCAAGCAATTATACCGTTTCATATTCAAGCGGTCGCAAGAATGTAGGCACCTATACAGTAACAATCAAGTTCAAGGGCAACTACGGCGGAACAATAAAGAAAACCTTTACAATCAAGCCGAAAGCAACAACCATTTCAAGTGTAACAGCAAAATCAAAGGGCTTTACAGTAAAGTGGAAGAAGCTGACAACCCAAACAACAGGCTATCAGATTCAGTATTCAACAAGCAGAAAATTTACTAATGCAAAGACCGTAACCGTATCAAAGAACAGCACAACTTCAAAGACAATCAGCAAGTTGTCTGCAAAGAAAAAGTACTATGTTCGTGTTCGTACTTATAAGACAGTAGACGGTAAAAAGATTTATTCGGCTTGGTCATCTGCTAAATCTGTTACAACTAAAAAATAATCACAGCGGGAGGCATTGTTCTCCCGCTTATTTATTTTTAGTTAACTATTAATTTATATATTATTTATTGCATATTAATTTTTCCTGTGATATAATTAATAAACTTCAAAGTGGGGAAGTGCGTATGATTATTCTTGGTATTGACCCCGGTTATGCAATTGTCGGCTGGGGCGTTCTTGAGTATAAAGCAAATAAATTCCGTGTTCTCGGTTACGGAGCAATTACAACTCAGGCTAACACTCCGTTTCCTCTGCGGCTTCAGACAATATATAACGATATGTGTTATCTGTTTGAAAAATATAAGCCGCAGGTTATGAGTATGGAAAAGCTGTTTTATAACAATAATGCTAAAACAGTTATTGATGTTGCGCAGGCAAGAGGTGTTATAACCCTTTCGGCGCAGAATTATAATGTCGATATCTTCGAGTATACACCGCTTCAGGTCAAGCAGTCTGTTGTAGGCTACGGCAGGGCGGAAAAAAAGCAGGTTCAGGAAATGACCCGCATAATGCTCGGACTTGATAAAATACCGAAGCCCGATGATACCGCCGACGCTCTTGCCATGGCAATATGCCACAGCCATTGCAGCGGCTCGCTTATGGGAAGCTTAAATAAAAAATTCAACGGTGAATAATTATGATATATAACTTAAACGGAATTCTTACCTATACCGATGTCAATTACATAGTTGTTGAATGCTCGGGCGTAGGCTTTAAGTGCTTTACAACATTAAATACAATTAAAGAGCTTGGCAAAACAGGCGAAAGGGTGAATGTCTTTACCCACCTTGCCGTAAGAGAGGACGCAATGGATTTATATGCCTTTGCTACCTTGGAAGAGCTTGATGCCTTTAAGCTTTTGATTACCGTTTCGGGAATAGGTCCGAAAGCTGCTGTTGCAATCCTGTCGGAGCTTACTCCTGACAGATTGGCGCTTTGCATTGCCTCGGGTGATGCTAAATCAATTACAAGAGCGCAGGGCGTCGGCAAAAAGACAGCTGAAAGAGTTGTACTCGAATTAAAGGATAAAATGAATTCAATCGCAGTCGGTGATATATCGCAGGCTGTAAGCAGCGTTTCCTCGGTAACAGAAAATTCAGATGCCGCCGAGGCGGTTGCGGCGCTTGTAGCTTTGGGCTTTTCTCAATCCGATGCTTCAGTTGCAGTCGGCGCTATGGATAAATCACTCTCGGTTGACGAGATGATAAGATTGGGCTTAAAACAGCTTTCACGCAATCTTTAAGGGAGGTTAAAAAATGCAGGAAACAGAAATGGATTTTGAAAGCAGAATAGTTACTTCTGATTTCACTCCCGAGGATAATGATATAGAAAGCTCATTAAGACCGAAAACTCTTGATGATTATATCGGTCAGGAAAAGGTTAAGGAAAACCTTTCGGTTTATATAAAGGCGGCAAGAGCAAGGGGAGAGGCGCTCGACCATGTTCTTTTGTACGGACCTCCCGGCCTTGGCAAAACTACTCTTGCAGGTATAATTGCCAACGAAATGGGCGTTAATATTCGTATAACGAGCGGTCCTGCAATTGAAAAGCAGGGCGATTTGGCGGCGCTTCTTACTAATCTGCAGGAGGGCGATGTGCTCTTCATTGACGAAATTCACCGCCTTAACAGGCAGGTTGAAGAGGTGCTTTATCCGGCAATGGAGGACGGAGCACTTGATATTATTATAGGAAAAGGTCCTTCCGCCCGTTCAATACGCCTTGATTTGCCGCATTTTACTCTTATCGGCGCAACAACAAGGGCAGGTCAGCTCTCAGCGCCTCTGCGTGACAGATTCGGCGTTATCTTCAGGCTTGAAATGTATACGGACGAACAGCTTTCTTCAATAGTAAAAAGAAGCGCAGGTATTCTTGAAATTCCTGTTGATGAAGAGGGTGCGTTGGCTATCGCCTCTCGTTCAAGAGGAACCCCCCGTATTGCCAACAGACTCCTTAAAAGGAGCAGAGATTTTGCTCAGGTTAAGTACGATGGCGTAATCAGCAGGGAGGCCGCTGTTGACGCCTTGGGAAAAATGGAAATTGATGAACTCGGTCTTGATAATATCGACAGAATTCTTTTAACAACTATGATAAAAAATTATAACGGCGGTCCTGTCGGTCTTGAAACAATTGCCGCGGCTATAGGCGAAGAGGCAGTAACTATTGAGGATGTCTACGAGCCTTATCTTATGCAGATAGGCTTTCTTTCAAGAACTCCGAGAGGCAGATGTGCCACTGCTCTTGCCTATAAGCATTTGGGCATTGAGCAGGACGGGCAACAGTCACTGCTGTAATATTTTTATTAAATGAGGGATGCTTTAGTGGGCAGATTATTCGGTACAGACGGTGTAAGAGGAATAGCAAATGTTGATTTAACCTCCGAGTTTGCGCTAAAGATTGGCAGAGCGGCGGCTATGGTGCTTTTAAGAGAAAGCAGTTCGGTTAAGCCTACTGTTTTAATCGGCAAGGATACAAGAGCGTCGGGCGATATGCTTGAAGCGGCGCTCACCGCAGGGCTTTGCTCTGTAGGCTGTAATGTCCTTTCGGTCGGTATTGTTCCTACTCCTGCCGTTGCTTTTCTTGTAGGCGAATACGGCTGTGAGGCAGGAATTATGATTTCCGCATCGCATAATCCCTGCGAATACAACGGCATTAAAATTTTTAAGGGCAACGGTTATAAGCTTGATGATGCTCTTGAAGAAGAAATTGAAGGCATAGTTCTCGATAACACGGAGGAAATCCCCGTTTTAACAGGCGGAGAGGTTGGCAACAGGCTTTATTGCAAAACCGCAGTTAAGGATTATGTAGAGCATGTTGTTTCAACGGCAGAGGTACGCTTTGACGGACTTTCAATCGCACTCGACTGCGCTAACGGAAGTGCAAGCGTCTGCGCAAAAGATATATTTACCTCACTCGGAGCAAAATGCCTTATGCTCTCCGATACTCCCGACGGAACAAATATCAACGATAATTGCGGTTCAACTCATCCCGAGGAGCTTATGAGATTTGTTAAGGATGCTTCGCTTGATATGGGACTTGCCTTTGACGGCGATGCTGACAGAATGCTTGCTGTTGATGAAAACGGCGAGCTTGTAGACGGCGACAAGGTAATAGCTATCTGCTCACAAAGAATGAAAAACGAGGGCAGGCTGAAACAGAATACCGCTGTCGTTACCGTTATGAGTAATATGGGATTTTTTAAATTCTGCGAAAAAAACGGTATCAATTGTGCAAAAACAGCCGTGGGCGACAGATATGTGCTTGAAAGAATGTTAAAAGACGGCTATAATATCGGCGGCGAGCAGAGCGGTCATGTTATTTTTCTTGATTATGCCACGACAGGCGACGGTGAGCTTTCGGGCGTTCAGCTTATCGAAACAGCCGTTAAGGCAAATAAGAAGCTTTCCGAGCTTGCGGCAGTTATGACTGTTTATCCGCAGGTTCTTATAAATGTTCGAGTAACGCCCGAGGGAAAGAAAAAATACAATAACGACGAATATATTATTTCCGCCGTTCAGCAGGCAGAAATGGAGCTTATGGGCGACGGCAGAGTTCTTGTCCGTGTAAGCGGAACAGAGCCTCTTATTAGAATAATGCTCGAGGGCAGTAATATTGAACAGATTACAGCGCTCGGAAACAGAATTGCAGATGTTGTCCGTGAAAGGTTAGTTTAATGAGATATACAAAAGACTGGGTTGATTATGAGCTTATCGACTGTACCAACGGCGAAAAGCTTGAAAGATGGACAAGAGAAATTCTTATCAGACCCGACCCGCAGGTAATATGGAAAAGTGAAAAGGAGCATAAGCTTTGGTATCAGCCGTGCGCAAGATATGTCCGTTCAAGAACGGGCGGCGGCAAATGGCAGGTATTTAAAAGAATTCCTGCCGCCTGGCAGGTGAGATATAAAGACCTCACCTTCAATATCAAAACAATGGGCTTTAAGCATACGGGTCTTTTTCCCGAGCAGGCAGTAAACTGGGATTATACCAGAAAGCTTATAAAAGACTCTCAAAGAGATGATATAAAGGTTCTTAACCTTTTTGCATATACGGGAGGCGCTACGGTTGCCTGTTTAAAAGAGGGCGCAAGCGTTGTTCATGTTGACGCTTCAAAGGGAATGGTGCAGTGGGCAAAGGAAAACGCCGCCGCATCGGGCGTCAGCGACGGAGATGTCCGCTGGATAGTTGACGACTGTATGAAATTCGTTCAGCGTGAAATAAGGCGCGGTAATAAGTATGATATCATTATTCTTGACCCTCCGAGCTACGGCAGAGGCCCTAAAGGCGAAATATGGCACCTTGAGGACAGTATTTACGATTTCGTTAAGCTTGTTTCACAGCTTCTTTCCGATGAGCCTATTATGGTGCTTCTCAATTCGTATACAACAGGGCTTTCGGCTTCTGTTATGAAATACATTCTTGACGATATAATTACTAAAGAAAAAGGCGGAACGGTTCAGGCAGATGAAATAGGTCTTTTGGTTTCATCAAAAAATCAGGTGCTCCCGTGCGGCTCATCTGCAATATGGACTTTAAAATAAATGAGTTTAATTGAATTTAAAAATGTAGATTTTGCTTATACCGTTGAAGATGACGATGATAAGCAAATAAAAATTCCTGTTTTGGAAAATCTTAATCTTAATATAGAAGAAGGCTCTTTTGTGGCCGTTTTAGGTCATAACGGTTCGGGAAAGTCAACAATTGCAAAGCTTACAAACGGCATACTTTTCCCCGATAAGGGTCAGGTGATTGTTGACGGAATTGAAACAAAAAACGACGATTCAATTTTTGATGTAAGAAAAAAAGTCGGCATGGTGTTTCAAAATCCCGATAATCAGATTGTTTCCTCAATCGTTGAGGAGGATGTTGCCTTCGGCGTTGAAAACTTGGGTATTCCTTCTGATGAATGTCGTAAAAGAGTTGACGAAGCGCTTAAAACCGTCGGTATGTACGACTACCGCAAAAAAGCTCCGAGCAAGCTTTCGGGCGGTCAGAAGCAGAGGGTTGCAGTAGCAGGTATAATTGCAATGCGTCCGCAGTGCATAGTCCTTGACGAGCCTACCGCAATGCTTGACCCGAGCGGCAGAAAAGAGGTTATGTCAACCATAAAAAAGCTCAACCGCGAGGAGGGCATAACAATCGTGCTTATCACTCATTATATGGACGAGGCTGTTCAGGCTGACAGAATTATCGTAGTTGATAACGGAAAAATCAAAATGGACGGCACGGCAGCAAAGGTTTTTTCAAGGGTTGACGAAATTAAAGCTCTCGGCCTTGATGTTCCGCAGTCTACGGAGCTTGTTTACCGCCTCGGTATTAAAAGCGAAAAAACAATACTTAACGCAGATGACTGTGTGGAATTTTTATTAAATCAATTGGAGGAAAAGGGATAATGGCCGTTATTGCCTGTGAAAATTTGAAATATCTTTACAGCGTCGGAACCCCCTTTGAAACTGCCGCAATTGACGATATAAGCTTTGAGCTTGAGCAGGGAGAAATTGTAGGAATAATCGGTCATACCGGCTCCGGTAAATCCACTCTTATCCAGCATCTCAACGGCCTGCTTGAGCCTCATAACGGACGGGTGTTTCTCGACGGAAACGATATTTGGACAAAGGAAAACAGAAAGCAAATCAGGCAGGTCCGCTTTGCCGTAGGGCTTTGCTTTCAGTATCCCGAATATCAGATTTTTGAGGAAACCGTATATAAAGAGATTGCCTTCGGACCTAAACAGATGGGTCTTGACAGTGAAGAAATAGATAAACGCGTAAAAAAGAGTATAGAGTTTGTAGGCATTTCACCTGATTTTCTGCAAAAATCTCCGTTTGACCTTTCCGGCGGTCAGAAAAGGAGAGTTGCCATTGCTTCAATTATAGCTATGGAGCCGAAGGTGCTTGTTCTTGACGAGCCCTGCGCAGGTCTTGACCCTAAAGGCCGCGATACTATACTCAATCTTATCCGTGACTATCAGCATATAATGGGAAATACCGTTATACTTGTTTCTCATTCTATGGAGGATGTCGCAAAGCTTTGCAAAAAGGTTCTGGTTATGAATAAGGGCACTCTTGCAATGTGCGGCTCTGTCGATGAGGTTTATTCTCACGGCGAACAATTAAAGGAAATGGGTCTTAATGTTCCGGAGGTTACGGATATCTTCTTAAAGCTCAAAGCCTCGGGCGTGGACTGTAAAACCAATATTTACACCGTTGAGCAGGGTGTTGAGGAAATCAAAAGGCTTAAAGCAGGAGGTGTTCGGGTATGATAACTGATATTACTATCGGGCAGTATTTCCCCGGTAATTCTCCTATACATAAAATGGACGCAAGAATGAAAATTGTATTAATAATAACTCTTGTAGTGTCCATATTTATATGTAAGAATTTTCTTTCTCTTGGCTGCGTTCTTGTAGGTGTTTCGGTATTGATTGCAATATCCAAAATTCCGTTTAAAACGATTTTGAAAAGCATTAAGCCTCTTGCAGTTATCATTGCGATTACAGCGCTTCTTAATCTGTTTTACGGCGACGGCGAGCCGATTTTAACCATATGGAAGCTGAAAATAACTCTTGACGGAATTTTTACCGCGCTCTTTATGGCATTTCGTATAATTACTCTTGTCGTTATAAGCTCAATGCTTACCTATACAACCTCGCCGACAGAGCTTACCGACGCTATAGAAAGTCTTTTAAAGCCTCTTAAACTCGTAAAGGTTGATGTTCATACAATTGCAATGACTATGACAATCGCCTTGAGATTTATACCTACTCTTATTGAAGAAATTGATAAAATAATGTCTGCCCAAAAATCAAGGGGAGCCGATATGGATTCAGGAGGGCTGATTCACAGAGCAAAGGCTCTTATCCCTGTTTTGATTCCGCTGTTTGTTTCCTCCTTCAGGCGCGCCAATGAGCTTGCATATGCTATGGAATGCCGTTGCTACAGAGGGGGAGAGGGCAGAACAAAAATGAAGGTTATGAAGCTTTCGGCAAGGGACTATGTTGCTCTTGGAGTAACAATTGTTTTTGTTGCCCTGCTTATAGCTTTAAACCATCTTATGAAAGCAGTTGTATGAGAAATTTACTTTTAACAATTCAGTATGACGGCTCGGCTTATCACGGCTGGCAGGTTCAAAAAAATGCTATTACCGTTCAGGAGGTATTTCAAAACGCCGTCGAAAAGGTTTTCGGCAAAAGGCTTGATGTAAAGGGCTGCAGCAGGACCGATTCCGGCGTTCATGCAAATATGTATTGCGTAAGCCTTAAAACAGATATTAATATAGGCTGTGAGGGTGTAATACTTGCGATGAACTCAAATCTGCCCGACGATATTGCAGTTATTGACTGCCGTGAGGTCGATGAAGATTTCCATCCCCGTTATTCCTGTAAATCAAAGGAATATGTTTATAAGATTTATAACGGAAAAATAAGAAATCCGTTTTATTCAAATTATGCTTATCATTACCGCCGTGCTATTGATGCCGATTATCTTAATAAAGAGGCAAAGGCATTTATCGGAACATATGATTATTCCGGCTTTTGCAGTATTAAAAGCGATGTCGAGGATACGGTAAGAACAGTTAAAAACTTTGAAGTATACCGCAAGGGCGATATGGTGTATTTTAAGGTTGAAGCAGACGGCTTTTTGTATAATATGGTGCGTATTATGGTCGGAACGCTTCTTTTTATCAGCGAAGGAAAAATAAAAGAAAATCAGCTTAAAGATGTAATTGCCTCAAAGGACAGGCGCCGTGCAGGTAAAACCGCACCGCCTCAAGGCTTATATCTTAATAAAATCAATTATTAGGCAGGTGTTAAATTAATGGCAGGTAATCAGCGCGAAATGCAAAGGCGCGAAAAACGGGCAAAAAAGGATAAAAGAAACAGAATTATCATATGGATTATTATTGCTTTGATTGTTGTCGTGCTTGCCGTTATGAAGGTCTGCGAGATTAACATTAATTCAGTCAAAAATCATTTTACTGATGAAAACGGTAATTTCACGCTCACAAACGGCGTCGTTACAGATAATTTCCCTTATAATTTGGATTCCTCAAGCAATGTCGTATTAAAGCCTGTCAATAATAAAATAGGAATTTTAACTCCAACCGCCTTTACCGTTTTGGACAGCAGTGACGCAACTGAAGAGTATTCTTTCGACCACGGCTATTCAAATCCGATAATTTCATCATCAGGCGTATATTCTCTTATTATTGACCAGGGAGCTAAAATGTTCAGGCTTGATACAACAAGCGATAATGTGTATCAAAGCGAGGCAAAAAATAATATTCTCTGCGCCGATGTTGCTAAAAACGGCACGGTTGTTTATGCAACAACCTCTTCGGAAAAAAAGAGTGAAATCTATGTAATTACAAAATCACTAAAAGAAAAATTACATTACAGCGTTTCATACGGCTATGTTATCGCCGTGGCTGTTAATGATACCGCAGGCAAAATTGCCTTTGCCGCCGTTAACAGCGAGAACGCACAGTTAAAAACAATGCTTTATACTATGGATGCTTCCACCGGCGAAATAAAGGGCGAATTTGATATAACCTCGGGCAATATTGCCGATTTGGAGTATTCAGGCAGAAATCTTATTGTTGTCGGCGATAATTTTGCAGGTATGGTTTCAAATCAGAAAAAATACGAGCAAATATATAAGTCGGGCGATATTAATACTGTATGCTTTACATATACCCCGTCTAAGGGCTTAATCCTTGTTTATAACGATTATATTAACTCAACTGATAATAATTTGGTGTATATTAAAAACGGAAAGATAAAAACCGATATTAAAATATCGGGTAATATTAAAGCAGTTTCTGCTTCTTCAAGCCTTGTGAGTGTTCTTACAGGCAATGAAATAATAACCTATAATATATCAAACGGTGAAGAAAAGAAAAAATCAAAGGTAGACGACTCCGTTAAATCCATATGCAGTATGGGCTCCGATGTTTTTGTTCACCGCCAGTCGCTTGTCGACAGAAATGAGGCAGAGTAATAAATGAATATTATTGATATAGTATTTATTTGTATAATAGCAGTTATGGCGCTTGCAGGCGCTAAAAAAGGGCTTTTGCTTTCACTTTTGAGTACGGTACGCTTTTTGGTTGCAATTCCGCTTTCCTTTGGAATAAGCGATTATTATTATCAAACAGTTTATGATAATTATATCCGCCAAACGGCATATAATTATGTGCTTGATAAAATTAATAATGAAGCAAATGTTGAAAATTATCTTAATCAGCTGACCGAGAAAATAGAACAGCTGCCCATGCTTTTCAGAAGCAGCCTTGATATTTCGTCTTTGTCGTCTGTTTCAAATGAGAGTATAGCTTCAAGCATTACAGACACGGTTATAGAGCCGGTTGCGCTTTTATTAACAAAAATAGTGCTTTTTGCGGCAGTTCTCATTGTCTTTTATATTTTAACGGACATCATTATTCGTTTAGTCAAAAAGCTTCGCAGTAAAAAGCATGCTCCGCTTCATAAAACGGGAAGCTTTTTGGGCGCCTTATTCGGCATACTCAAATCCTTTGGACTGATTTACGCTTTATCCACAATTGCAGGCTTTGTTATAGATGCAGGTGTTCAGGGCGAGTTTATTGAGCTTCTTGAGGGGAGCGCCGTTCTTGAATTTATTAACGGATTTAATCCGCTGATACAGTGATACAGGAGGTTGTAAATATGAATGATTTTAAGAAAAACATAAGCGAGCTTTTTGAGGGTTGGAATACCATTCCCAATTGGCTTTCGTTTATAAGAATTGCACTTATTCCCGTTTTTGCGGTTTTGTTTATTAAGGGTCATGTCCTTACAGCGGTTATAATAATGATTTGCGCCGCTCTTACTGATTTGTTTGACGGCAAAATTGCAAGAAAATTCAATCAGGTTTCCAACCTCGGAAAAATTCTCGACCCGATTGCTGACAAGCTTTCTCAAATGGCAATTGTAATAGTTCTTATTGTTACATACTGGGATAATGCAATTAAGTATTTATTTATGTTCTTTATTGTAAAAGAGCTAATAATGATTATCGGCGGAGCTGTTCTTCTTTCTGTCGGATTAAGACCTACCGCCGCTGAAATTTGGGGCAAGATTGCAACAAATGTATTTTATATCGGTATGATATTTATTCTTGCTTTCGGTAAGAACGGAGCCTTGTGCAATATAACAGGCTTTACTCTTCCCGATGCAGTTACCTGGGTGCTTGTAGCAATTTCCGCTGTGTGCACTCTTATATCCCTTCTCGGCTATGCGCCGGGATTTATCCGCCAGCTTAAAAGCAAAAAGAATAAATAAGCAGGCAAAATACGAGGTGATTCAATGAAACAACAAATGTGTTCGCGCTGCGGAGAAAGACCGGCAGTAATCTTCATTCAGAAAATGGAAGGGGATAAGGTTACCCCTGAGGGACTTTGCATCAAATGTGCAAGGGAGCTTAACATAGGCTCAATCAATCAGATGATTGATAAAATGGGCATTTCCGATGAAGAGCTTGAGCTGGCTTCGGAGCAGATGGCAAGCTTTATGGAAAATATGGGGGATTTTGATTTCGGCAATCTCGGGGATATGTTTAATCCCGATAATATGGACGGAGCGCAGACAATGCCTTTTGCAAATCTGTTCGGCGGTGGGGCATTGACTCCTGCCGAAAATGAAGCAGACGGAAAATCCAACTCAAAAAAACGCTCCAAACGCCCGAAAAAGAATTCGCAGGATGAATCAAGAAAATTCCTTAATACCTACTGCACTAATCTTACCCAACGCGCAAAGGAAGGCAAAATTGATAACATTATCGGCAGAGAAAAGGAAATCTCACGCGCTATTCAGATTCTTTGCAGAAGAACAAAGAATAACCCTTGCCTTATCGGAGAGCCGGGTGTCGGTAAAACCGCTATAGCCGAAGGCCTTGCAATCCGTATTGCAAAGGGTCAGGTTCCTGCCCGCCTTGCCGATAAGGAAATATATCTTCTCGATTTAACTGCCCTTGTTGCAGGTACGCAGTTCAGAGGTCAGTTTGAAGGAAGAATTAAAGGCCTTGTTGATGAGGTTAAGCACGAGGGAAATATAATTCTTTTTATTGACGAGGTGCATAATCTTGTCGGAACAGGCGATTCCGAGGGCACAATGAATGCGGCAAATATTTTAAAGCCTGCTCTTTCAAGGGGAGAAATTCAGGTTATCGGTGCAACTACCTTTAACGAATACCGCAAATATATAGAAAAAGACGCTGCACTTGAAAGAAGATTTCAGCCTATCAGAATTGAGGAACCGTCAATTGACGACGCTTATAAAATGCTTATAGGCATCAAAGGCTATTATGAGGATTATCATAAGGTTCAGATTTCCGATTCTCTTGTGTATAGAGCTGTAACAATGTCCGAACGCTTTGTAACCGACCGCTATCTTCCCGATAAAGCGATTGACCTGCTCGATGAGGCGTGCACGAGCGCTAATTTGAGAAATCCTGCAATAAGTCAGTATCAGATGTCGCTTGACAGAAAAAAGCTTATTGAAGAGAATATAGAAAGGCTCTCATCGCCCGAAGATAATGATGTTATTGATTATGAGCTGATTACAAAGCTCAAGAGTGAGATTTTTCAGATTGATAATCAGCTCTCGGAGCTTGAAGAAAAGGCAAAGGATAATCAGGTAATTGAAGCAGACCTCGCAAAGGTTATTTCTCTTTGGACAGGAATACCTGCGTCAAAAATTGAGCAGAATGATATAAAGAAGCTTGCTTCTCTTGAGGAAGAGCTTAAATCACATATTATCGGTCAGGACGAGGCTATTGAAAAGGTAGCAAACGCAGTAAGACGCGGAAGAGTTCAAATCAGTCCTAAAAAAAGACCGCAGTCATTCATTTTTGTGGGTCCTACGGGCGTAGGTAAAACAGAGCTTGTTAAAAGGCTTGCCGATTCACTGTTTGATACTCCCGATAATCTTATCCGTCTTGATATGTCTGAGTTTATGGAAAAATTCAGCGTTTCAAGAATTATAGGCTCTCCTCCGGGCTATGTCGGCTACGATGACGCCGGACAGCTTACCGAAAAGGTTAGAAGAAAGCCTTACAGCGTTATCCTTTTTGATGAGATTGAAAAGGCGCACAAGGATGTTCTGAATATACTTCTTCAGATTCTCGACGAGGGCAGAATAACAGATGCGCAGGGCAGAACTGTTAACTTTGAGAACACCGTAATTATAATGACATCAAACGCAGGCTCAACCGATTCTGCTTCGCTTGGCTTTAATAAATCTTCAGGCGATATCAATAAAGAGGTTACAATGAAGGCGCTTGAAAGATTTCTTCGTCCCGAATTTCTCGGCAGAGTTGATGAGATTGTAATATTTAACGAGCTTACTCATGATAATTTCGAGAAGATTGCGAGATTAATGCTTGACGAGCTTGTTGAAAGCCTTAAGGATAAGGCAATAGAGCTTGTCTATGACGATACGGTTCCTGTTTTTCTTGCAAAGGAGGCATACGGCTCAAAGAAAAATGCAAGAGGTCTGCGCGACAGTGTAAGAAGACTTGTTGAAGAAAAGCTTGCAAATGCAATTGTGTTTAATCAGGATACCGAAATTAAACGCTTTACGCTTTCGGCGGATAAAGAAATTAAAATTAAGATAAACTAATTTTAAAAAAAGACTTGACACTTCGGCGGTCATTGGTTATAATAATGACCGTCGCAATTCGCGGGTGTAGTTCAATGGTAGAATCCCAGCCTTCCAAGCTGGTCGTGTGGGTTCGATTCCCATCACCCGCTCCATTTTT
>JBJEPL010000088.1:0-2687 GCA_051881215.1 Eubacterium sp.
ATTGTTATCACTGTTATATAGTATCATAAGTAAGCCGAAAACACAATTTTAAAAATGATTTGAGTTGAATATTACAGAAATTTGCCGCAGGTATAAAAAAATAATTCTATAAAGGCAAAGAAACCGACTGAATTTATATCAGTCGGCTTTTAACATAATTTTTCATTACACCCATATAAAGTTATCTCTGCCGGCGGCTGCTTCAAAATGGTATTTTGCAATGCCGAGGTCGACCTTTGTGTAAAAGCCCATGCCCGGCTTTGCTGTTACCCTGTTGCCGTTTAAAGAAAATCTGAATTTCTGCTGATTCATCGCCGTGGGCGCAAGCAGAGCCGCCTCGACTCCGTTTATAAACCATTTCGGAGCATTCTCTACCGCGTCGCATACCTCTCCGGCGGATTTTGACTTGTGAGCAACGCCCTGCGTTTTGCCGTATCCTATGGCAATAACAAGGCATAGCTTTTCGCCGCTGTTAACCTTATAGGCTCCTTTGATTTTACTGTAGCTCATCGCAACCCAACAGCTGTTAAGTCCTAACTGCTGTGCTTTAAGCGTAATTCTTTCGCCGTAGTAGCCGCATTTTTCATCAAGGTCAGCACCCTTTTTTCCGATTAATGCGATATAGTTTGCAACACCGCTGAATTTTCCGTAGTGCGCCATAAATCCGTCAAACGCTCTCGGCTCATTTGCAACGAGCTGAATGTGAAGTCCGCTTTCTTTGTTGCAGGCTTCGATTTCATTTTGAAGAGCTAAAGCAATATCAGGCTCCAATGCTTTTTCAATATATCGGCGTACGCTGTGGCGGGCGTTTATTGCTTCAATAATATTCATAAAAATATCCCCTTAAAAATAATTTATATTATATATGCTTTTGGGTTTCTGTATTTTGCGCCCCAGACCTCTTTTTCCCTGTAAGCTCTTAACCCTTCAATATCCAAAGAAATAATTTCGATTTTTTCTTCCGTGCCAAGCTCTGTAATCAGCATATCCCTGTATCCGTTTTCGTCGTATGCCATACCGTCAAAAGCCATTGAGTGACCGAGGTCTGCTCCTGCGTAATTCGTCATTGCAACGGCGGTCATATTCTCAAAGGCACGCGCTTTCAACTGCGATTTTCTGTTATCGTCAATTTCACAGCAGTTTGGTACAAGTATCAGCTCGGCTCCCTTGAGAGCAAGCGTTCTTGCGCTTTCGGGGAATTCCCTGTCAAAGCAAATCATCGCCCCGATTGTGACATCGCCTTTAGCTGTTTTCAACTGCGCTGTATTGAAGGAGTCGCCTGCCTGACAAAAGGCTTCCATCGAAAACGAGCAGGTGTGCACCTTTGAATAGGTTAAAACGATATTGCCGTTTTTATCAATTACGGATAAGCTGTTGCAGGGTTTAGGATTACCTTTTTTTAAATAGGTGATTACAATGGCGGTTTCAAGCTCCTTTGCGCATTTTTTGAATTCGGATATAAAATCGGAGCTTTCGTCAAGTGCAAGATTTCTCCATTTCTCAATATCAGCCTCGTGCCCCGGCTCGTCGGGAGAGTCAAAAGCATTGTCAAACGGCGGACGGTAGCCGATGCTCCACATTTCGGGAAACAAAATTATATCGGCGCCATTGTCTTTAGCCGTTTTGCAGGCATTCAATCCCCTGCTCAAAGCATCGGATATGCCCATAGGCTGTAAAAGCTGAATTAATGCAATTTTCAGATTTTCCATTTTACCTCCGAAAAATAAACCGCTGATGATTGTTCATCAACGGTTTTTATTATATCAAAAAAGGCATTTTATATTGTTGATGATTTCTTCTTCTTTCTCAAAGCCAAGAAGGCAATAAAGAAAAATGCGTAAATTAAAAGCCAGCAGTAATACGAACGGCTGATATGATTGCCGTTTAATGTAGTAATTATTATTGCGCATATCCTCCTGCCCGCATTAATTATCAACGCAACAAGCTGATAATCAAGCATAAGGCATGCGCTTACCTTGTTGCTTCTTGAGGCAATGTATAAAGTGATTATCATTGCAATCGCATAAAACAAAAATGCCGTAAAATATTCATAAAGCTTGTTTCCGTTGAAACGGCTTGTAAAAAATGCGCCGATAACGCCGGCAATTTCCATAAGATACGGAACTGTTATTAAAAGGCAGAGTATAGGGATAGGCTTAATTAATCTCGGCTTCTTCTGGCGTTGATAAAGGTTGATTATTGCAAGCGCAAAAATCACAAGCGCAGCCTTTTCGACCACAAAATAAACGATATTTGCCGCCGGTGAAAACTTCTCAAGCATTGGAAGCGCAGGGGGAAGCATACGAAAGCCGAAAACGGCAGTAAGTATTCCGTAGAATATTTCGTTTGATTTAACAACAAGAAAATACACAACGGCAACAGCAAGGCTGAAAGCAAAAGCCATGCCTATTGCAAGCGTTCTTGACGGCGTAGCCGTGATGGTGATAATTCTTTCGGCAATGTAACAGCCGAAAATAACGGCGGCTGAAATAAGACAGTAGATTTTGCCTTTTGAAAAATTATTTTTAATCATAATAAATCACATACCCCTTTGGGAAAATTATACATTAAAGAAAAATCAATGTCAATTCGCTCATTGCATAATCCTTCGGGTGTATTTTTAGTCATTTTGACATCAAAAAAAGCGCCCCTGTCGGAACGCTTTTAATTTTGGACACTCGTGTCGG
>JBJEPL010000088.1:2787-18970 GCA_051881215.1 Eubacterium sp.
CGCAACCGCCGACATCTTTGCTCAATTATATATTTACTTATTTAACAGCTTCTTCGACTGCAACAGCGATTTTTCTGTACCGGTTAAATAATCCTTGCAATGCGCCAATTGTGAGACCTCACTCAGTTACGAAAAGGTCCACCGGACCTTTTCTCCCAAAATATAAAAGCGCCCCTGTCGGAACGCTTTTAATTTTGGACACTCGTGTCGGCGCAACCGCCGACATCTTTGCTCAATTATATATTTACTTATTTAACAGCTTCTTCTACAGCTACAGCACAAGCTACGGTTGCGCCGACCATCGGGTTGTTACCCATACCGATGAGACCCATCATCTCAACATGAGCCGGAACTGATGATGAACCTGCAAACTGTGCGTCACCGTGCATTCTGCCCATTGAGTCTGTAAGACCGTATGAAGCAGGGCCTGCAGCCATATTATCAGGATGAAGTGTACGGCCTGTACCGCCGCCTGATGCAACAGAGAAATAGGTTTTGCCGTTTTCAAGAGCCCATTTCTTATATGTGCCTGCAACAAGATGCTGGAAACGGGTCGGGTTTGTTGAGTTACCTGTGATTGAAACATCAACGCCCTCGTGCTTCATAATAGCTACGCCTTCAAGAACATCGTTAGCGCCGTAGCATTTAACTGCTGCTCTTTCACCGTCTGAAAATGCCTTCTCTTCTTCAATCTTAAGATCGCCTGTATAGAAGTCATAATCTGTTTTAACATAAGTGAAGCCGTTAATTCTTGAAATGATATATGCAGCGTCCTTACCAAGACCGTTAAGGATAACCTTGAGAGGCTCCTTACGAACCTTGTTTGCAGTTCTTGCAATACCGATAGCACCCTCTGCTGCAGCGAATGACTCGTGACCTGCGAGGAATGCAAAGCATTTTGTTTCTTCGCTTAAAAGCTTTGCGCCGAGGTTACCGTGGCCGAGACCTACATTTCTCTGCTCTGCAACAGAGCCCGGAATACAGAAAGCCTGAAGACCGATACCGATTGCGGCAGCAGCCTCTGATGCTGTTTTAACTTCTTTTTTGATTGCAACTGCTACACCGAGAGTGTAAGCCCAGCTTGCATTATCAAAAGCAATCGGCTGAACGCCTTTAACAATAGCGTCAACATCAATGCCCTTTGATAAACATAAATCTCTTGCTTCTTCAAGACTTGAAAGACCGTATTCAGCAAGACACTTTTCAATCTTGGCAATTCTTCTTTCCTTGCCTTCGAATTTTACATCGTTTGCCATTTTATTGTCCTCCTTATCTTATTCTTCTCTTGGGTCAATGTATTTTGCAGCGTTTGCAAAACGACCGTAGTTGCCTATATTTGCTTTGTATGCCTCATCAGGTGATTTACCGTGACGGATATCCTCAAGCATTTTTCCTACTCTTACGAATTCGTAGCCGATAACCTCGCCCTCTTCATCAAGAGCCATACGGGTAACATAACCCTCTGCCATTTCCATATAACGAACGCCCTTGAGCTTGGTTGAGAACATAGTACCAACCTGCGAACGAAGACCTTTACCGAGATCCTCAAGAGCTGCGCCTACAACAAGACCGCCTTCAGAGAAAGCAGACTGCGAACGGCCGTAAGCAAGCTGCTTAAAGATTTCTCTCATAGCAACGTTGATGGCGTCGCAAACAAGGTCGGTATTAAGGCACTCAAGAAGAGTTTTGCCCGGAAGAATTTCAGCAGCCATAGCAGCTGAATGAGTCATACCGGAGCAGCCGATTGTTTCAACAAGAGCTTCTTCAACGATACCGTCTTTAACATTAAGGCTGATTTTGCATGCGCCCTGCTGAGGAGCACACCAGCCAACACCGTGTGAAAAGCCGCTGATATCAGAAATTTGATAAGATTTTACCCATTTACCCTCTTCAGGAATGGGAGCCGGACCGTGATGCGGACCTTTTTTAACGGTACACATCTGTTCAACTTCATTTGAATAGACCATATGATTTACTCCTTCCAAGTTGACTGACTGAGGAAAACCCTTTAGCAGTCTAAAATAATAATTTAAAAAATTACCTTGTTTATTATAACCAATTATAATTATATCTTCAAGAGTAAATACAAAAATTTTGGCACATTTTATACATTTGATAAGGATATCAACTTTTGTTGAAAACTTATGGCTTTTTTGCTATACTGTTTACAGCAAGATTTATCGGAGGAATTTTGATGAAGATTAAAAGCGGATTTGCCAAAAGAGAAATTGCCGGCTCGGTAATCGTTGTTCCGGTAGGGCAGACAACAAAGGAATTTAACGGAATGATAACGCTCAATCAAAGCGGTTCTTTTTTTTGGGACTGCTTTTGCAATGATATAACCGTAGATGAAGCGGTTAAAATGGTAACGGCGGAATATGAGGTCGATGAGCAAACAGCAAAAAAAGACATTGAAAAATTTATTAAAATGCTTGATGAGCACGGCTTAATAGAGAAATAACACAAAGCTCATAAAACCGTAGGGGAGGATATTATCCTCCCCTTTAATAGCGTTTATGAAATTATATCTTTGAAAATAAAAAGGCTTCCCCTTGGGAAGCCTTGAATTTTTGCTTAATAAAATGAGCCTAAAGTAAACGGTTCATAATTATCCGATGTATAATTTATCGCCGATTTATATTGAGCGTCGTCTTTTATAAACTGCGCCTCGTCCTCAAGCTTCGTTATGCAGGCATAGTCCTTTGCGTTTATTATGCCGTCGTTTACATAATCGCAGGTATAAAGCACAACGGGAGTCTGCGTATAGTTATTGTCGGTATTTGATGTGCTGACAACAACGGTTATTTCTCTTGAAAGGGAATTAGGCGCCTTAACGGTAAGCACATATTGACCGGCAGGATAGCTGAAGGTAAAGTAGCCGCTGCTGTTTGTTGTGGCGAGAAGCTCGTTTTTGTAATAAATTTCAGCGTCTTTAACAAAGGTTTTGTTTTTTGAAGAAATTGTTCCCTGAACAATATACCTTGCCGATGACAGAATTTGAACCTCATAATCAGCCGTAACATCAAGAATTTTAACCGTCAGAGTATTGGCGGTATAGCTGTCATGCTCTTTGGGATACCAATGAACGGTGCTTTGGTTGTGGAGATAGCTGATATTATAGCCGTCTATTTCATTTTGACCTATTACAGACGATACCTCTCCTGTTGAATAATAAACAGTTACGGTCATATTGCTTATAATTTTTGATATGTTATAAAAATAGTATCTTTCTCCGTCGCTGTCAGTCATCCAGTTTCCGTCGGCATAAACATTAAGCATTGCGGGGCAGGTGAGGGAGATGCTTTCAATAATCTTTTCATCATATTCGTCGCATCTCAACATTACCGTCATTGTTCCCGAGGTTCTGTCGGGCAGAAGCCATCCGGCGGCAAAATAATATGTTACGCCGCGCATTAAATGGTAAGTGAGGCAAAACTGCTGAATATTATGGTCGTTTTCTTCATAATTAGGGTCGTTTTTGGAATAGGCAAGCTGGGTATACACCTTGGCGCCGGTTTCTTCGTTTGTTTCTTTAATGAACAGATAAGCCTCGCTTGCAGGAACATTATAAGATAAAAATGAATATGTACCCGAAGCGTCAGGTGTATAGGTATACCAGCCCATATCCTCGGAGCCGTCAATGGTATTGCTCATTTTAGTGTTGAGAATAAGCTGCTGCGTACTTCCGTATGCCGATATGGAAAATGCAAAGCATGACAGAATTATTACCGCAACGAGTAGCAATGAAAGCAATCTCCTTCTCATTTTAGGACTCCTTTATGATTTTAATATCATTATTTATAACTGAATTCACTTGTTTTGCAGTTAATGAAGTTTTCAAAATACTGCTTTGATGAAGCATAAGAGCTGTCCTTATTAATTACGGCATAGTCCTTTGCATTGATATAACCGTCGCCGTTTACATCAAAGATAAGAACAGGAACATTTATTTGCTCGTTTGCCGATGCGGTTTTTGTTATTGTTCTTTCAACAATATTATTTCCGCTGAAGGTAATGTCATAGGTACTTCCCTGTACAAGGTTATCAAGAGTAAGCACACCGCTTGAATCGGTGGTTCCCTTGAGTACACCGTTAACATATACATCAACATTTCCGAAAGGAATTGTTCCCTCGGTTGCGTCCTTTGCTTCAAGAACCGTTGTATTAACCGTCAGACTGTAAGCTTCAGGAATTTTAATACCGCTAAGCTCGATATTGTTGATACCTGTGTTACCCTTTGTTACAAGCTCAAGCTCTGTTGAATCAATACTTTCTCCGCCGTTAATGAATATCTTGATATAAAGCGTATCAAGATTATCGCAGGCGGCAGGAAGTGAAAGGTTGCCGTAGGTTTCAACAGTATCGGACGAAACATCGTTGCTGATGGCTCTTGCATTTGACTTATCAACATAATTATAGCTGATTCCGTCAAGGCTGTATGCAACACCCCAGTCACGAGGTCCCTTGTTTGAGCTTAACTGCTCAAGATTAAGTGTAAGATTTGTGTAGCCCTTTGTGCTTGTTTCAATAAGCCAGTAGCCGTTGCCGTTAGGCTCATTAATCTTTTTGGTTGCCGTAAACGGATTGCTTGTATCCCATGCAACCTTTACTCCATAGGTTCCGGTGTATGAAAGCAGGGCGGCGTCGGTTGCGTTAGGATACATTGAAAGAGTACCGCTGTTAACGCCTGCTGTGCTTGATGCAGAAAGGGAATCGGAGCTTACATAATCCGAGAAGAGATTTGTTGAGCCGTTGTAATCAAACTCAACAACGGTATCGCCCTTATAATAATATGTTTTCATATTAACAAGGCTCTGGTCGTCATCGTCGCCTGCCCACACAAGAACGGTGTAAGGGTCCTGCGAATAAGGATTAAAGTTGTTAACGGTTGAAAGCTGAATGCCGGTTAAATCATTGTATGTACCGTTTTGAACAACCTTATTGTTCTTATCAAAAACGATATATTGAATATTTTCGCCGTCAGGGCTTGTGTAATGAATAATTCCGTTTGCTCCGAAATAGCTTGTGGATTTATTGGTATAAGGCATTTTAAGCGTGCCCATATCCTCGCCGCCGATTATTACATTGTTTACATAGAGGTTACCCTTTGATTCGCTGTTGTGAAGCTCGAGACCGCCGAAGGTAAGATTTTCGGTAGTTGCAAGGCGTATATAAAGTACCTCTTTGTTATCGCAGGCAGCAGGAAGCTCAACGGTAAGAAATGCCTGCTCAAGAACGCCGTTTGCCGTCAATTCAACATTTGACTGAACATTATAGAAATTAATATTATCCTCGCTGTACTGAAGCGTTACGCTCTTCGGTCCTAATTCGGTGGTATATGCCATTGCACTGAAGTTGATATTTTCATATCCGGCAGTGCTTATCTTATAGGTAAATCCTGAATTTTCAGACCATTTAAGTCCGTCATCGGGAGCCACGCAGAAGGATTTGTTGTCATCTCTCCAAAGAGGAACATACTGCGCTTGGTCGTCGGCATAAGCAGTCATTTTACCGCTTTGGTCATATACACCGCCTGTTGACTGAACTGCGCCCGATGTTACATTCGTACTGTATGTGTCATATGAGAAGTTGATAATATCAACGCCTGCAAATGTATATTCTGCGTTTACTTCTTCGCTTGTAATATCGTTGAACCTTGCATAAGCCGTGATAGATACAGCATCTCCTACCTTTGCCGTCTTTTCGTCAAAAGGTGAGAAGGCAGATGTGTATAAAACAGGCTCGGAGCCGTTTACGGTGTAATAAACATCTGCGCCGCCGTTATTATCGGCAATTTCAATAAGAGTATCATCAAATAAAGCAGTACCGCTTTCAGGTGTAATTGTAGGAGCATAAAGCTCTGTTATTACGCTTAAAGAAGCACCTGTTATGCGAATATTGTTCACTGCGGCGTCACCGCTTATCTGATTTATAACGGTATTTGTGCCGTTAATTGCAATATCGTTTGTAACAACCATTCTGATATAAACGGTTAGCTGGTTTTCGCATTCCGACGGAAGCAGAACATTGTCAAACGCCTGCTCCATAACTTTGTTGTCTGTTATTGAATATGCCGCACCTTCAATATCGGTATAGGTTATACCGTCAAGGCTGTACTGAAGCTTCCAGTCGCGAGGAGCCTTCTTTGTACCGCCGAGCTTTGCAGAGAATTTAATGTTTTCATATCCTGCGGTTGAAACAACTGTTTCAAAATACGGCCATTCTCCCCAGGCAAGCAAATCGGTTTTAGATGTTCCCATTACGGGAGCTAAATCAGTAACAGCATCGTTAACATATAAGTCGGCAGTGTCAGACCATTTGATTTTAGCATGGTCGGTTGCATTTACGCTTGCATAAAGAGTTGATGTGCTCTGATTTTCACCGCTTGTTGCAAGATAATAGTATTCGGCTGCATTAGGATCGGCGGTTTCAAGAGCCGCGCTGTCTGCAGTGTAGTCATAATCCCATGAAGCAATTGTCTTTGAATAGGAGGTAGGTCTTTCTCCCTCAAGAACAGTACATTCATTTGATGTAACGCTTCCTGTAAGGTTTGTACCGTCGCCGGTTGCTGTTACCGTCAATACCGAGCCGGCATCTTCAGCCGCTACGGTGTAGCTCGAATCGGTTGCACCGTCGATTGCGACGCCGTCTTTATACCACTGATATGACGCTCCGGAGGAAACGGTGTCGCCGTTTGCATTGATAAGCGAAGCGTTTATAACGGACTCCTTATATGCCGCGCTGTCAATAGTAAGCGTGTAATCTGAAAGCGAGCCTGCAACAATGTTGAAGGTTGCTGTCTTTGTTCCTTCATAGCCGTTGATACCTGTAACTGTTACTGTTGCAGTTCCCACATTTGTGTTATCGGCATAGGAAACGGTGTAATCACGACCCTCAACCAATGTAATGTTTGAGAAATATGAGTCGTAATAAGTAACAACAGGGCTTGGAGTAATTTCAGAGCCTGTAAAGGTCTGATCGGCAATGTTATAAACATTTACCTCGCTCATATTTGTTTTTGCAATCTGAGTGTTTATCCAATTTTGACGCTCGGTAAACCAGGTAGTCATATTTGTAATATGGCTTTGAGCGTCATAGCTGCTGCTGTTTATGTCAAGGCGGACAGCATCCATATATCCGCTCTTTGCTATGGCGTTTATGTATTCTGCTGCTGATTTAAGTACACCTGTTTCGTCAACAGCCTCTCCTCTGATTATTTCAACAGCAGGAGAAATATATGCGTACCAATAATCTTCAGCCATTGACCAGAAATCTGCGCAGTTTGCAAGAGCCGCATAGAAGGAAAGAGGAGCTTCGCTGTCTGATGAGTAGGTTGTTGTGCTGTCCTCGCATCTCCAGCGGTAGATACGGGTGTATTTTGTATACCATCCTTCCGATGATGTCCAGCTGTAGCCCCAGCGCGAGCCGCTTAAGCCGTAACCGATTGAGTTATCCATATCCCACATCGGTCCTGCATAAAGCATTGAGTCGATAGAATCCGAATCCTTATAGAAATATGTAGACGAGGTAGAGGAGTCCATATTCTTAAAGTATTCCTGAGTCCAATAGTATCTTACTGCCGAATCTGCATCAAGAATACTGCTCCATCTTTTGCCTTGATATTGACTTGCAGGAGCGGGGTTGGTTATTGTTTTGGTTGATGTTCCCGTAGAAGCGATAGCGGTTATTACGGTTTTTGCACTTGAGCATTGTGTTTGTGTTGATGAAGTCGGAACATTACCGCCGTTATATACCGCCGAGCCTAAAGCATAGAGCAAATCATAGCTGTAATCGGTCATATTTTTTGTAGCCACATCACAGCTTTTTATTACCCAGCCCTGCCTGTTATATGCACAAAAGCCTGCATTTTCTTCATACCAGCGGTTGCTTATTTCAAGCTCATAAAGATAACCGCCCGTATAATCGGTGGGGTCTGTGATTGATGTGGCATATTTTCTGCTTCCGACGGTCTGACCGAACACTGCACTTGTTGTTGCAGCCGAAACAGCGCTTCCGTTAACATCGTATTTGCTTGCGGAAACAGTTGATAAATCGGCAGGAACAACAATGCCTGTTGTAGGGTCGGTAGTTCCGTTTGCGATTTCAAGATTTTCGTAGGCATCTGTTACATCAATTCTGTTTGATTTTATCTCAACCTTTTCCGAAAGCTGGTATGAGCCTAAATATTGCTGATTAACATAAAGGTCGCACGGCTTGCAGGTAGGCTGATATTTAATTCCGATATATTTTGCAAAATCATAGGTGAGCTGGTTTTTAACGAGTGAGCTGTCACCTGCATTAGCAAGCAGACACCATTTTTTAGCAGCTCCCATTCCGAGCAGGGAGGTGGATTTTGCAAGCTTAATATTATATGGGTTTTTGGTGTTGGAATAGTCCCAGGTGCCGTTGCCTCGGCCCGACATTTTTTCCATAACTCCCATATAGTCAACATCGCCGTTTGGCTGAACTACCATTATTGAGCCGGGCTCTTCTCCGGAGTGGTCATTGTTAAGAGCGTTACCCGTAATTGTACTTAAGGAGCCTGACTCTGTATCAATATATACAGTAGCAACATCTCCGCTTTTTATAGCTGTAACGCTGTAGCTTGAGCCGTCGATTGTGAAGGTTGTTGACAAAGAAGCTCCGCCCTCATTTATGCTTGCAAGCGCATCTGTGGGCTCACCGCTTGTAAGCGCCGTTCCGTTGATTGAAGCAGTACCGCTGAACCAGAATTTAAGAGCAGTACAGTCTGCCGTCGACGGCAGGAAGAGATAATAGGTGGTTGAGCTTGTGCTGACCTTGTGCGGAGTGATACCGCCGAGAACAGCAAGCTTGTTTCCGGAATTGAAATCTGTAATATTCGTTTGGGAAAGTACATTTTCAGGGTCTGCCCATATGCTTAAGGACGAGCCCTCAAGCTTAACAGGAGTATCTGCCGCCGACGCGCTGATAGGCGCAATAAGCAGCGTTGTTAATAGTATTGCTGCCACGAGCAACAATGATATCGGTTTTTTTATTGCTTTCTTCATAATTTTTTACCCCGTCTTTATATGTTTGCTATTATTCTTGCGTCACCGATATTTCCGGTGAATGTAACCTTTGTGCTTTCATATCCCGATGCAGAAACAGTGTAAGCTTTTGATTTGTCTATTTCGCTTGATGAATAAATGAATTTGATGCATTTGTTGTAGGAATGCTTTTCAAATCCGCTTCCCGTAATTTTAAATTGAATTAATTTCTTTGCTTCGGTTGAGCCTGCCGCTTTAACCGAACGGCAGGTGATACTTGGTTGTGTAGAGGATTGAACGGTGGATATATTCTTGCTCTCTCCTCTGACAACGCCTCCGTTTATTTTAAAGGTCTGCGTTGCCTTGTCGGTTATACCGTCCTCCGGGGAAACCGTTGTATCCTTATTGTCAATTGCTTCCTGGTTATTAACTCGACGAACCTTGAAGCAGGATTTTTCAAGTGCGATTGAATTGATGTTGCCGCCGTAAATGCAGATTGAATCGTCAGCGTCAATTCCGTCGGCTGCGCCTGATTTCAAATCAACATTGCCACCGTAAAGATTAAAATCGTCGCACCGTATGCAGTCGCCGTTTGACCTGATATACAGCTTTCCGCTTTCAACATTGACCTTTGAGTAGGAGAAGATTCCCTTTGCCGAGGAGAGGCTTGAGGTTGCCTCTGCGGCGGCGGTTGAAAGGTTTGCCGTAACATTTTTAAAGGTCATGCTCTTTGTTGAGCAGATAACATTGTTTGCATTTTTTGTTGATTCAAAGTTAACGACTCCGTTACCCTTGATTGTGAGCTTTGATTCGTTATAAACAACGCCCGTGAAGCTGTTTGACGAGGTCTGAAAAGTGCTCGTTGTTCCGGTTGGGAAGGAAAGTGAAACATTCGGTGCGCTTTCCTGCTTTGAAACCTGCTTCATTTCGTCCTTAAGCTCATTATCTGCGTCTGTACCTGTTGTTGCTTCTGCTTCTACAAAGCTTCTGTCCGTTGTGATGCTCGCGTCAATAATTTTGATTATGTTTGGAGAGGTATTTGAAATATTAACATTTTCAAACCTAATATCGGCTTCTTCGGTATTTTTAAGCCTTATTATTATTTGACCGTGCCATTCACTTGTGCTTGAAGTGATTAAGTAATCTCCGCCTTTATCAATTTGAACAATTCCGCTTCCGATTGTTACATTGTCTGAAGAACACTCGGCGTTACCGTTTTTGGTAAGATTTATTGATATCGGAGGGACGGCAGGAGCAGTAGTTGACTGCGTTTGTGCGGCTTTGGTTGTCGCCTTTGCAGTCGTAGCTTTAGCCGTTGTTTTTGCTGATGACGGGCTTGCGTTATTGGCTGTTGTTTTAGCAGCGGTTGTATTTGCCATCGTATTATTATTTTTTTTCGCTGTTGTTGAGGCCGTGCTCTTTGCAGTTGATGAAGTACCGGCAGAAGTCGTTGCAGTCGTGCCTGCCGAAGAAGTTGTTTGAGTGCTCTGCGTGGTTTCGCCCTTCTTTGTTGATGGCGCAGTGGTCGTTACCGTTACGGTTACTGCGTCTCCGGATTTATCCGTTACGGCTTCACCGCTTTGGTCTGTAACTGTAACAGTTTGAACCTCTGTTACTCCTGTCGACTGTTCCCCCTGCGAGCATCCGGCAAGAACACCTCCCAAAAGCGATATTGCCGTTAATACGCATATGGTTTTTTTCAAGTTCATTATGTAACTACTCCTATATATTGACAAGTTGATGATAAAAAAATCAATATGTTGAATTGAAAAAGCTTTCCAAAAAAACACTTTAAGGGAACGGAGGAACCGTTCCCTTTGATAATTTTATTGAAAATGGAAGCTCTTGTTGAGCGTTTCCGGAGTTGAAAGCATTATCTTCAGATTTCCGTTCATTGCTCTTAAATCATCAAGCATTTCTCTGATTTGCTTCGGGTCTTTTATGTCAACATTAAAGCTTAATTCAAATAATGCGCCGAAATCAACGCTTTTAACCTGAATCATTTTATAGGATCTGCAATATTTATTCAGACATTCGTCAAAAGCGCCTATGTAGTTGAGTGTTTCGGGAACGGTTATTTTAAGAACAAAGCGTTCGCCCTTTTTGCCGGCGTAATTTGAAAAATAGAGAATGAGTATAATTGCGCAAAGAATGATCGTTGCAAAAGCAGCCCAAATCCAATAGCCCAAACCGCAGGTAAGACCCATTGTTACGCTCATAAATACAAATGCGATATCTTTAGGGTCGCCGGGTGCGCTTCTGAAACGGACAAGAGCAAATGCGCCTGCAAGGCTGAATGCCGTTGCGATATTGTTTCCTATTACGAGAATTACCATACCAACTATCGGAGCAAGCAGAATAAGCGCTACGCAAAATGCCTGACTGTAGCCATCTTTTCTGTGAGTGAAAAGATAAACAAGACTGATAATAAGGCCTATAATTGCAGCTGCGATAACGGTTTCAAGAACACCGGACCAGGTGAGCGTTGCTGCCTCACCGGAGGTTAAATTGTAAAAGAAATCAGACATAACATTCTCCCTCAACTAAAATTTATTAAAGTAGTCAAAGTCAACTTCATTACCGTTGTTATCGGTAAGATGGTACTGAAGCTCACCGTTTTGGGCGTCTCGCTTATACCTGACGCCGTATTTTGAAAATCCGTGGCTGAACAGCTCGTTTTCGCTCAAAAGCCTTGTCAGCCAAAGAGGCATTCCGCCGAGAATTTTTATTTCCATTATGTATTCGCCGTCGGGCAGAAGAAGCTGATCGTCTTCGCTCTCGCCGAAGTGGAAATCGTGCCTTCTCGTTCTGACATTTCTGTCAAAGGTCATACGGAATTCCTTGTTGTCCTTACCGAAAAGGGCAAGCCGGTCATACTGAACATAAAGAGCAGGATGAACCTTGTTTTTGCTCAAATAATACTGAAGCTCCTTTGCAACCTGATTAGCCAGATAATTATCCGTTTGAGGCAGAATACCCTCGTTTACAAAAGGCTCAACCTCTTTTAGCTTAATTTTAATTCTGCGCTTATTGCCCTGACCGTTGCTCTTCTTTTTGATTTCCATAAAGACCGTTTCCTCCGGGTCGTTATGGTCATAGTAAGAGCGGATTCTCATTTTTTCCTTGTAATAAGGCTTTGATGAATTCTGCCTGATAACATCGTGATTATCCGTATCGTAATAGATGCTGTAAATCCTGTATTCGTTACCGTTGAGGCAGAACGGGTCAAGCTCCATATACTCAAGCAGGGTAGGCATAATTTTGTCAAGCTTTTCTTTTGTTATAAGATATTTTTTTTCATATCTTTTAAAAGTAGCAATTGCCAAAGCCAAACCTCCCCAAAATACATTAAATTCGTACTAATTATAATTTATATTTTTAGATATGTCAATAATGTTTTGTCTATTAATTATAAAAAATCTGTCAAAAATTGATTTTTTATATGCAATTTTATAACGGCTTTTTTTATTGAATTGAAAAAGAGCCTGTTAAATGCTATAATCTAATAAGAATTAACGGCTTTTTGGGGAAATACTGATGAAAGAAAAGAAAAAAAGAAGCTCGAAAAATTTAAAAATAAACACGAGAATTGTAATTTCAACGGTTATGGCAGTAGTTATTCCGCTTATAGTAATAGCAATTGCTTCGCCGCTTCTTATAAGTACAACTCCTTCATTTTTTAATTTTTCAACCGTAACAACAAATTCCTATAGTACGATTAATCAAATTCAGTGGAGCCAGACGGTATCCGCAATCACAAATGAGCTTATCGGTGATGGCAGCGAGGAAGAAAAGCTTAAAAAAACGCAGGAGTTTGTTGCTCCGCTTGAAGAGCTTAATTCACTGATATGTATTGAAAAAAACGGCGAAGATTTTTATTCGTCCGAAAAAAGCAGTGATATTCTTGATGTGGCAGACAGTCTTGTTAATGTTGAAGACGGAAAAAATATAAATTATTTTTCAGATGACGGGCTTGTAATCGTAAATCACATAGATACAGGCGGTGAAAAATACCGAATTATTATTGTGAATGATGACTATACCGCAAGCGGAGCAAGCGACAGGATAAGCATACGCGAATTCAGAAATCTGCTTTTGGGCAGAACGGGAATAATTGTTTTGATAATAGTTTTGCTGTTTGTTGCGGCAATTGCAATTTTATCGTTTATTACAACAAAAACCATCGTATCTCCGATTAAAAAAATTGAAAAGGGAGCCGATGAAATCGCACGGGGAAATCTTAATTATAAAATCGAATATAAATCCACAAACGAGCTTGGAAAGATGGTTGACAGCTTCAACAAAATGAGATTGAGGCTCAAGCAGTCAATTGAAAAGCAAAACGAGGAGGAGGAAAAAAGAAAGGAGCTTGTTGCAGGAATTGCCCACGATTTAAGAACTCCGCTCACAAGCGCAAAGGGCTATGCCGAGGGACTGCGCGACGGAATAGCCGACTCTCCCGAAAAGCAGAAGAGATACATAAAAACAATCTGCTCCTCAATAGATGATACAGAAAGAATACTAAATGATTTGCTTGATGTATCGCGTATGGAGATAAACGGTTACCGTCTTAATAAAACAGATGTTAATGCAGGAGAGTTTTTCGGCGATTGCGCTGACGAAATCGGTGTAATTCTTGAAAAAGCGGGCTTCGATTTTTCCTTTGAAATCAATTGCGATAAGGATGCCGAAATTTCTGTTGATATAGACAGATTTGTAAGAGTTATAAACAACATTATTTCAAACTGCATCAAGTATGCCCGTGAAGATGTCAAAGGCAGAGTTCAAATGACCTTGAACGATTATGACAAGTCTGTTATACTTGAGGTATCGGATAACGGTATAGGAGTTGACAGGGAAAGCCTGCCTAAAATATTTGATACAATGTTCAGAGCAGACCCTGCAAGGTCAAAGGTATCCGAAGGCTCGGGGCTCGGCCTTGCCGTATGCAAGCAGATAGTTGAGCTTCACGGAGGATTTATCTGGGCGAGCAGCAGGGAAGAAGAGGGACTTTCAATATTCATTTCATTGCCTAAAAAGGAAGTGCTTAAATGAGCAGAATTTTAATAATAGAGGACGACAATAATATACTTGAGCTTGAGAGGGATTACCTTGAGGCAAACGGCTTTCAGACCAAAGCCGTAACCGACGGAAGGGAAGGGCTTGAAGCCGCTTTAAACGGCGATTTCAGCCTCGTTATTCTTGATATAATGCTTCCCGGTCTCAATGGCTTTGATGTGTGTAAAAAAATAAGAGAAGAAAAGGATATCCCGATTCTTCTCGTAAGCGCAAAAAGAGAGGAGCCAGATAAAATAAACGGTCTGGGCTTCGGCGCGGATGATTATATTGTAAAGCCTTTTTCTCCGAGCGAGCTTGTCGCAAGAGTAAAGGCGCATATAAACCGCTATCAGCGGCTTACTGCCAAAACGGTTGAGGACTGCCTTGATTTCGGAAATCTTAAGCTTGATAAAAAATCGGGCGACGCAAGCGTTAACGGCAAAGCGGTAAATCTTACCAAAAAAGAATTTGATGTTCTTTATCTTATGGCGTCACAGCCTGATAAGGTGTTCTCAAAAAACGAGCTGTTTGAAGCTGTTTGGAACTATGATTCTCTCGGCGATACATCAACCTTAACGGTTCACATTAACCGCCTTCGTGAAAAGCTCAAGGACGCCGACGAAAGCCTTGATTATATCAAAACCGTGTGGGGAAGAGGCTACCGATTCAGATAAGCTGTTAATTGCGATTAAGTATTTTTTCCGCTTTTTTGTAGGTGTGCTTAAACATAAAAGTTAAATATACCGCTCCGAGCACCCAGCTTATCGGCTCGGCAATGCAGGCTCCGGTATATCCCCAAAGCGGTATAAAAAGAAATGCGGCGGCAATTTTTGAGCCAAGCTCCATTGCGCTTGACACTATAGGCGAAATTCTTGCACCTATGGATTGAATTGAAAAACGAAGATTAAATAACATTCCGAGAACAAAATAAAACGGCGCATTTATCTTCAGATAAAGCGTTGTATTGGCTATTACCTGTAAGCTCTTTGTTCCTGTAATGGCGGCGGCAATCTCTCCTCCGATAAAAAAGAGAACAAAAAACGATAATACAGACCAAATTAAAGAATAAAGCGAGCTGATTTTCATTCCCTGCTTTATTCTTTTTATTTTTCCTGCGCCGTAGTTTTGGCTTACGAAGGTTGAGCAGGATGAGCCGATTGTAACAAGAGGCTGCATAAACATTTCAGCGATTTTTCTTGATGCAAGGTGAGCCGCGATTATCGTTGAGCCGAGGCTGTTTATAGAGGACTGCATTATAATAGAGCCTATAGAAAAAACAGAGTTCATAAGCGCCATTGTCATACCAGCGCAAAGCAGTGATTTTGAAAGCCTTTTATCTGATTTAAAGTCGCTCGCTTTTAATCTTAAAATATCAAAATTTTTGTATATTGCAGCAGCGCATAGAATTGCCGAAACGCATTGCGCAATAACGGTTGCGGCCGCTGCGCCGAAAACTCCCATATTGAGCTTTCCCATAAAAAGACAGTCGAGAGCGATATTTAAAAGCGATGAAAAAATTATGAAATACAGGGGTGTTTTGCTGTCACCGAGCGACCTTAAAACAGTTGCCTCAAGATTGTAAAACATTGTTGCAAAAATACATACAAGCAAAATAGTTATATAGCTTTTTGCACTTTGAAAATCCTGTGCAGGAGTGTTAAGAGCTTTAAGAATCGGGTTGATAAGAGCAAGTGACAGTATGGCAATTAAAACAGAAAAAGCGCCGTTAAAAGCAATCATTTTTGCAAATGCTCTGCGAAGCTTTTCGTAATTTTTTTCACCGAAGCTTTGCGATATTATTATTCCGAAGCCTCCGTTTAAGCCGAAGGCAAAGGTTAAAACAAGGCTGTTGATTGACGAAGATGCACCGATTGCCGAAAGCGCACCGTCGCCGAGAAGGTGGCCTGCAATTGCCGTGTCGGCTAAATTATAGAACTGCTGAAAGAGATTGCTTATGAGTATGGGCAGTGCAAAGGTAATCAGATTTTTACTTATTTTTCCCGTTGTTAAATCGGTGGTTTTGCTCATTATTATCAGACCTTTAAACAATAGTGCAATGATTATAATATAAAATTACTTTATAATCAATAAAAAAATACCTGTGTTGCCACAGGTAT
>JBJEPL010000089.1:0-1641 GCA_051881215.1 Eubacterium sp.
ATAAGGCATATAGGTGCAAAGGCAGGTAAGCTTCTTGCTGACCATTTTAAATCAATTGATGCTGTAATGAACGCTTCTGTTGATGATATTCTTGAAATTGACGGCTTCGGTAAAATAATGGCTCAAAGTGTTGTCAGCTATTTTTCAACTGCTTCCGCAAGGGAGCTTATTGATAAGCTCAAAGAATGCGGAGTAAATATGAATTCAACCAAAGAAATCTCTGACGAGAGATTTAAAGGAATGACCTTTGTTCTTACGGGAACGCTTCCTACTCTTAAAAGAGCGCAGGCATCGCAGATTATTGAGTCTTTCGGCGGTAAAACATCATCATCTGTTTCAAAAAAGACAACATATGTCCTTGCAGGTGACGAGGCAGGCTCAAAGCTTGACAAAGCAAATGCTTTGGGAATTGATGTAATTGATGAAGAAACTTTTATGGGAATGATAAAATGAGAGAATTCAGAAAAAAACAAAATAAGCTAAAAAAAATAATGAATGCGCTGATAATTGCAACCGTTGCTTTTATTCTAATCTATATTTTTGTTCAGCCGTTTGTTCTTAAAGTTAGCGGTGTAGCCGTTAAGGTATGCAATTATATATGTGATTTGTCGGTTATAGTAAGCCTTATAACTGCGCTGACTTATTATTCAAAATACGGAAAATCAGATTCATTTCTCACATACATAGAGAATGAAATTAGTGACGCAGGATTTTATCTTACCTCACGGCAGGAAAATACCACTGAAAGCTATGTCAACGCCTTATATGATGATTTGAAGAATTCGGGCTTTTCAATGAGTAAGAACATTGAACTTTCGGAATTTGAATTTGATGTTAGGGCAATGAAAAGAAAAGAGTTTTTTTATATAGTTAATGTTGATAATGTTGATAAAAACGATGTTCTTTCATATCTTGACAGCGTAATTAGCGATATCACAATTTCAAATTTAAAGCGAAAGGGAGACGCTGTTCTCTGCTTTGTTACCGACGAAGCCGATGAAGATGCGGTTGCATTAAGCAAAATGATTACTCCTTTAGGTAAAAAGGAGCAGATTAAAATTGCTATTGCCATTGCAGAGGTTAATACCAAAAGAGTATATTTTCTCGGTAATATGCAGACTAAATGCCAAAGTATGATTGCAAATTATGTTATGAACTGTGATGTTCCGATTAAAGATAAATATATTGTTAATGAAAGACTGCCGTTTCAGGATGAGCTTGAAGAAAAAATGAAGAGCTTTAACCTAAAGGATTTTAATAACGGTAATTTTTATGCACATTAATTAAGGAGAAATTATGAATAAAGAGGCAAAAGAATACTTTGATAGTTTAAAAAATAAGAAGGTTGCTTTCGTCGGAATGGGCGTAGCAAATATTCCCTGCGCAAGATTTCTTGCAAAGCTTGGGATAAGTGTTTATGCCTGTGACAAAAGAGATAAGGAATATATTGGCAAAGATGCTTGCGAAGAGCTTGAGAATTTAGGTGTTACATTTTCTTTAGGTGAAAATTATCTTGATGTTTTGCCCAAAATGGATTTAATTTTCAGATCTCACGGTATTCTTCCTTTTCAAAATAAATGGATAGGCGAATGTATTGAAAGAGGGCAGAGGGTTACAACCGAAATGGAGGTATTTTTCAAG
>JBJEPL010000090.1:0-5272 GCA_051881215.1 Eubacterium sp.
AAAAATGCATTATCAATATTTTCAACACTTTTAGGAATAACAACATTATTTAATTTTGTTGTATTAATAAAAGCATTTTTTTCAATTTTCTTAACTGTTGTCGGAACATAGTATGTAGTCGTTGATTTATTATCAGGATATAACAGCAGTTTGCTTGCGTCTTTATTGAATAATACACCATCGACAGAAGAAAAATATTTATTATTTTTGTCTACAGTAATACTCTTTAACTTATAATTCTGCATCATTCCGTGTGGTAATGTTGCAAATCCGTCATTTAATCCGGAGATTGTCTTTAAACTGCTACCTATTTCAATAGTTTCAATGTTTTTGCATCCGTCAAACGCAGATATCCCGATTGTTGTAACGCTGTTAGGCAACACTAAATTTTCTATACTTATACAACTTTTAAAGGCACTTTCTCCTATATTTTTTAAACTGTTTCCGAAAATTACATTTTTTAATGAAACCGAATTATAAAACGCATAATCACCGATTTTTGTTACACTGTCCGGTATCGTCACTTTTGTTAATTTAGAATCACTAAAGCTCCATTCTTTAATACTTGTTACGGAATATCCTTTGATTGTAGAAGGAATTGTTAATGATTTATCAGTACCGCTATAATCAGTAATTTCTGCTGTACCATCATCAAGCACTGCGTACTCAAAATCTCCGCTTACTTTTGCATATGCTGATAAGTCAAATCCTGCGGTAATGCTTAAAAGCATTACCACTGATAATAATAAACTTATAGCCTTTTTCATATTTTTTCCCCTTTTTACTTAAAGTTCAATTGCATTATAGAACAATTTGTTCTAATTGTCAATAGAACTATTTGTTCTTACATATAATCATTTTGGTGATTTAAATGAAGTTTCAAAGAATAAGGGATTTGAGGGAGGACGCCGATTTGACGCAGGCTCAAATGGGCAAAGCAATAAATCTTCCTCAACGAACTTATGCCTATTATGAAAGCGGAGAAAGGACTATTCCGCCTGAAGTATTAATTGCTTTGGCAAAGTTTCACAAGGTATCGGTTGACTACATTTTAGGGTTGAGTGACGAAAAATAATTGTTTTTGAATAGAAAAAATCGGGCTGTGAAAATCACAGTCCGATTTTTTAGTTAAATTATAATGCAGCCTTTGCGGTTTCAACAAGTGATGTAAATGCAGCAGGGTCTGAAACAGCGATTTCCGAAAGCATCTTTCTGTTGAGGTCGATACCTGCCTTTTTAAGGCCGTTCATAAATGTTGAATAGTTTGTTCCGTTGAGCTTGCAGGCAGCAGAAATACGGGTGATCCACATTCTTCTGAAATCTCTCTTCTTCTGCTTTCTGCCGATATATGCATACTGGCCGCTCTTCATTACAGCCTGCTTAGCTGTTTTGAAAAGACGATGCTTTCCGCCGTAATAGCCTTTAGCAGCCTTTAATACTTTCTTTCTTCTTTTACGAGTGGCCATAGCGCCTTTAATTCTTGCCATTTTAAAATACCTCCGAGTTAAATGTTATAGCTTGCTCATTAACAAGCATTGTAATTCTTATTTATAAGGGATAAGTCTCTTGCACTGCTTCTGGTTTGTAACATCGGCAACTGCTGTTTTGCGAAGATTTCTCTTACGCTTTGTTGACTTTTTTGTAAGAATGTGTGAGGTATAAGCATGAGCACGCTTAACCTTGCCGCTTTTTGTTGTCTTGAAGCGCTTTTTTGCGCCGCTGTGAGTTTTAATCTTTGGCATAATTTATTCCTCCGTATACTGAATATTATTTCTACTTTGCCTGTTTGGGTGACATAAACATAAGTATCTGCCTGCCCTCAAGCTTCGGTGCTTTATCAACGACTGCTTCCTCTTCAAGCTGAGCAGCAAAGCGTTTCATATTATCAACGCCGAGCTCGGAATGAGCCATCATTCTGCCCTTGAGGCGGATAGAAACCTTGAGCTTATGACCCGAAGCCAAAAACTTTTTAGCCTGATTAACCTTTGTGTTGAAATCACCGACATCAATAGTAACGGACAGACGAATTTCCTTTGTTTCAATCTGCTTTTGATTTTTGCGGTTTTCCTTTTCCCTTTTAGCCTGCTCATAACGGTATTTTGAATAATCCATTATTTTGCATACAGGGGGTTTAGCCTGCGGAGCAATCTTAACCAAATCGAGATCACTCTGTTCGGCAAGATTAAGCGCTTCCTTGGCGCTCATAATGCCGAGCTGTTCGCCGTCAGCTGAAATCACTCGTAGTTCCTTGTCCTTGATTTCATCATTAATCTGCTGGGCTTCCTTGCTGATAAAAAACACCTCTTAAATAATAAAATAAAAGTGCGAACGCAAAACGCCCGCACTTCAATAATTAAAATAATCAATTATTGCCCTTTTTACTAAACGCTTAAGGGGAGAACGGCTGCGTCCTACTTCGTTGTGCAAATATATTAACACACCCTTTTGCGTTTGTCAACACTTTTTTTATGCTTCTGTTATTTTCCGCCTAAAGCAATATTATTCCCAAGGGAATTGCTGCTTTAATTTTTCAAACTCATCGTAATCCCTTGCAAAATGAAATTCATTTTCCAAATCGGAGAAGAAATAGTAATAATCCGTATCGGCATGATTAACTACAGCGTTGATATTCTCCGTGCCGGGATTGCAAATCGGTCCGCTCGGAAGTGCGGCGCATTTATAAGTGTTATATGATTCTACAACATCGTCGCCAAATCCGTTTTCTCTTAAAGCGTTGCCGTAAAAAATTGTTACATCCGACTGAAGCTTCTGACCGTCATTAAGCCTGTTTAAAAATACGGAAGCAATATTCTGCGCAACTCCCTTACCGAGTGTTTCTTTTTCGACAACAGACGCAAGGGTTATCAGCTCATACATTGTAATATAATTTTCATTGCAATACTCAATCCATTTATCGGAAATGCGAACATCAAAAGCATCAAGCATAGTTCTAACAACAGCTTCGGCTTCGGTATTCTCGCCTAAATCATATGTTGCAGGGAACAAAAAGCCCTCAAGCTGATAGGCTACCAAATCGCTGTCAGAAACAGTTTCAAGGAAATCGTAATCATATTTATCCTTTGATTTACATGCATCAAGAAAATCGTCTGCACTGCAAATTCCGTTTTCTTCCATGGTTTTGGCTATGTCAAAGACAGTATAACCTTCGGGTATGCAAACAGAAACGGTTTTATGGGATATATCGGGATTTTGAAGCTTCTGTGCAATTTCCTCGTAGCTCATATTTGATGTTAAATTATATTCACCGTTGATATAGGTAAAATCAGGATAGTTTTTATCCATCCAATAAGACCATAAGGTGTCGCTGATTATAATTTCATTATTCATCAAATCCTGCGCAATTTCATACTGAAAATCCGAAGATTCAATATTAAGCGTATAAGCCTTGCCCTGTTCATCAGAGCCGTTGATATCCTTTTGCGCATAAGTAAAAATGAAAAACGCGCCTACTCCCGCAAGAATAAGCAAAAGAATAATTATTACTGCTATAAAGCCGCCTTTTTTCTTTTTCTCTGCCATAATTAACTCCTTGAAATACTCATAGGAATATGAGCAAGTCCCCTGTCCGTTATTTGCGTTCCCGTTACCTTAAAGCCTATTTTTTCATAAAAAGGTACTGCGTGCGTCTGCGCATCAACAAAAACCTTATCGGCGCCGATTTCAAATGCCTTTTCAACAAGCATCCGTACGATAATACTGCCAAAGCCCTTGCCTCTGTAAGGCTTTAAAATTGCGACTCTTCCGAGCTTTAAGCCCTTTTCCGTATTGGCAAGTCGCGCAGTTGCGACGGGAACATTTTCGTCATACAAAAGCACGAACAAGGCAGAGCCTTCATTATTATCAAAGGAGTCAAACTCCTGCTCACTGTCTGCGCCCTGCTCGTCCAAAAAAACGGTTTTTCTTATTTCTTTAACGAATAAAAATTCGCTGTCATTCGGTGTAACATATTTTATATTAATCATTTTACCTCTTGTACCTTAAGCATATTTGTTGTTCCCGAAATTCCGAGAGGGATTCCGGCAGTAATTACAACGACATCGCCCTTATCAATAGCCTTTGCCTTGAGTGAAACCTCAACGGCATGGTCAAAAAGCTCGTCGGAATTATTCTTGAGCTCGCATTTTACAGGGAATACTCCCCAGCTCAAATTGAGCTGACGCCAAACCTTGTCGCTTATCGTTGCGCCGATAATTGTTGTATAAGGTCGAAACTTTGAAATCATACGGGCGGTTTTTCCGCTCTTTGTTACGGTGATGATTGCGGAGGCTGAAAGGTCGTGAGAGGTTGTAACAGTAGCGTGACTTATTGCAGAAGTGATATCCTTTGCTCCGCTTACAGGATAAAACTTATTAAACTGCCTGATATAATCAATATCCTGCTCCGTGGTTTGTGCGATGGTAGCCATGGTTTCAACAGCCTCAACAGGATGAGCGCCTACAGCCGACTCGCCTGAAAGCATAATTGCGCTTGTTCCGTCGTAAATAGCATTGGCAACATCGGTAATTTCAGCTCTCGTAGGGCGCGGATTTGTAATCATAGACTCGAGCATCTGCGTTGCGGTAACAACCATCTTGCCTGCCTCATAAACCTTTTTGATTATCATCTTCTGAATGGCGGGTATTCTTTCAAAATGAATTTCAACACCCATATCGCCGCGAGCAACCATTATACCGTCTGCCGCAGCAATAATCTCATCAATATTCTCAACGCCCTCTATATTTTCAATTTTGGCGATTATTTTAACATCCTTCCAGCCAATAGCATCGGTATAGTTGCGCAGAATTGTAACATCTGTTGCACTTCGTACAAAGGAAGCCGCAACGAAATCGAAATCGTTATCCTTACCAAACTGAAGATCAGCCATATCTCTTGATGAAAGATAAGGCATTTTCAGGCTTATTCCCGGTACATTGACACCCTTATGATTTGTAAGCAGACCGCCGTCAACAACCGTACAGCTTATATCCGTACCCGATACGCTGTCAACCACCATTGAAATAAGACCGTCATTTATCAGGATTAATGTTCCTGCGCTTACATCGGCAGGCAATCCCTCATAATTAATGTAGCATCTTTCGCTGGTACCGAGACAGGGCTTTGTTGTCAAAGTAAACTTATCGCCGTTGTTTATTATTACACCCTCGGGATTTTCAAAATCGCCTATACGCACCTCGGGACCTTTCGTATCAAGCAAGGTAGCAACGGGCAGATTCAGCTTTTCTCTTAATTCAACAAGCTCGTCAAGCCTTGC
>JBJEPL010000091.1:0-5264 GCA_051881215.1 Eubacterium sp.
TGATGAAATGCAATTGAACAGAAATTGCAGGCTCCGAAGCAGCCCCTGTTATGTGTGATTGAAAATTCAACCTCTTTAATGCCCGGAACACCTCCGAGCTTTTCATAGCTCGGATGATAAGTGCGCATATAATCAAGAGAATAAACCCAATCAAGCTCCTTTTGAGTTAAAGGAGGCATAGGGACATTCTGCACAATCATCATCTTACCGTGCTTTTGCTTAATCATTCTGCCGCGGATATGGTCCTGCTCATCCTGCTGAATTCTGCATGATTTTGCATATTCGGTTTTACTTGCTGTTACATTTTCATAGCTCGGGCATTCAACACCGCCGTAAGGAGTTTCAACAGTCGGGCAGGCATAGCAGGTACCTTTAATATCACGCATATCGGCGATATTTTCGCCGTTGTTGAGCCTTTTTGCGATTTCAATAGTTTGCTTTTCGCCCATTCCGAAAGATAGCAAATCAGCACCTGAATCAATGAGAATACTCGGGCGGACTTTATCATCCCAATAATCATAATGTGCAAAGCGACGCAGTGACGCCTCAAGCCCTCCGATTATAACGGGAGAATCGGGATAAATCCGTTTAATTATATTTGAATAGACTATAACAGCTCTGTCGGGCCTTTTCCCTGCCACTCCGCCTGCGGTATAAGCATCGTCGCGGCGAAGGCGCTTGGCGGCTGTATAGTGAGCAACCATCGAATCAATATTGCCGCTTGTAACAAAAAAGCCGAGTCTCGGTTTTCCGAACTGAACAAAGTCAGCCGTACTTTTCCAGTTTGGCTGGCTGAGTACGGCTACCTTATATCCCTGACTTTCAAGAACTCTTGTTATAATTGATGCACCGAAAGAGGGATGGTCAACATAGCTGTCACCCGTAACATAGACAAAGTCAACCTCTTTCCAACCTCTCTCAAGCATTTCCTTTTTATTTATGGGTAAAAAATCACTCATCAAAAATCCTCTGACTCATCTGTCGTTATATCATCGTTGTCATTCGGTATCTGCTCAAATGACATCTGCTCAGTATTTGCGGCAGTAAATTCGCCGTTTGAGGAATATGCCTGCATTTCAAGCCACTGCTGTCGGTTAATAAGTATCTCTCGCGGCTTTGCTCCGTTAGCGGGACCGATAATACCCTTTTCCTGAAGCTGATCTATAATCTTTGCGCCTCTTGCATAACCAACGGAAAGCTTTCTCTGTAAAAATGATGTGGAGGCAGTGCCTGTTTCAAGGACAACATCAACTGCCTTTTCAAACAGAGGGTCAAGCCTTTCGCCCTCATCGCTGTCTTCAAACGGAGATGATTTTTTATCCTGAACTGCCTTTGCTTCAATTTCCTTTTGAATATCGTCATCATAATTGCTTTCGCCCTGATTTTTAACGAAATCGCAAAGGCTTTCAACCTCTTCATCGGAAATAAAGCAACCCTGAACACGAAGCGGCTTTGACGAACCGATCGGAGCATAGAGCATATCGCCTCGACCCAAAAGCTTTTCTGCTCCGCCTGCGTCAAGAATTGTTCTTGAATCAATCTGAGATGAAACTGTAAGAGCAATTCTTGAAGAAATATTTGCTTTAATAAGGCCTGTAATTACATCAACGGAAGGTCTTTGTGTTGCAATTACAAGGTGCATACCTGCTGCACGCGCCATCTGCGCAAGGCGGCAAATGGAATCCTCAACCTCTTTAGGAGCGGCCATCATTAAATCTGCAAGCTCGTCAATAAAGATACAGATTTTAGGCATAGGCTCCATATCCTCGTGCTTTTTAACATATTTATTATAGCCCTCAATATCTCGTACTCCTGTTTGAGAGAATTTCTGATATCTCTGAAGCATTTCGGATACAGCCCAGCCGAGCGCTCCGGCAGCCTTTCTCGGATCGGAAACAACAGGAACAAGCAAATGCGGTATGCCTGCGTATTTTGAAAACTCAACCTGTTTAGGGTCAATCATAAGAAACTTTACCTCATCAGGCTTTGCTCTGTATAAAATTGAAACGATTATTGAATTCATACATACGGATTTACCTGAACCCGTAGTACCTGCAATAAGCAAATGAGGCATTTTTGCTATATCGCAGAACACGCATTTACCGCCGATATCCTTACCAAGACCTGCGGAAAGCTTTGAGCTTTGCTCCTTAAATTCATCGGTATCAATAAGCTCACGCATTGACACTGAATTCTTAATTGTATTCGGAACCTCAATTCCTACAGCCGCTTTGCCCGGAATAGGCGCTTCTATACGAACATGAGTAGCGGCAAGATTAAGCGCGATATCATCGGCAAGATTTGTTATTTTTGAAATACGGATACCCGCCGCAGGCTTTAGCTCATACCTTGTAACCGTAGGTCCCCTTGAAATATCAGTAATTGTTGCGTCAACATTAAATGATGCAAGCGTTTCTATTAAACGCTCGGCATTCTTTTTTAATTCGCCGCTGATATCCTTTTGCGACTTCTTGCTACCCGTATTAAGAAGGCTGACGGGAGGAAGCTTATAATCATTAACAGAAGCCTCCATAGACTCCTTAGAAACAGTGAATTCCTCAACATTGCTGACTGACTTATTCTTTTCTTCGGAAGAAGCGTCCTCAACAATTTCATCAATAGTCTTTTTATTATCGGCATCGACATTTTTCTGCCTTGCCTTTCTGTTTCTCTCGGTTGCGGCATTTATCTCGTCAATAATATCTTTAGGAACAGAGGTATTTTCCTCCTCCTTTGCAGGGGTATTTTTCTTTGATTTTTTATTCTTTTTTCCGTCCTCCTGCGGAGGGTCAACATCAAGCGGAACATCAATATTAGCCTTATTCATTTTACGCTGCTCAATGCGTTCCTCTATAACAGGGGCAACCTTATCATATGTTACCTTTGCAGGCTTAACAGCTCCCGAAAGAAACTGTATAACAGTCATATCGGTAATTAAAAGAAAATCTACTAAAAACAATACAATGCAAACAATAACGGCAGGAACCTTACCCATTGTAAGTAAAAGCCAGCCGAAAACAGCGCCGATAAATCCTCCGTTAAAGGATATTGAAGCATCGTTATAACAATTTACTATTGTTTCTTTAAAATCAGCTCCTGTTTGATTTTGAACAATATGAATGAACGCAGTAACGATGAAAACCATTATTACTGTTTCAATACACTTTGCCGCAATTTTTGACGGATAGCTCTCTTTAACAGAGCAGTAAATCGTAACGGCAATTGTTATCAGAGGAAAGATACATGCTCCGAAAACGCCGAAAATACCGACATAAACATTATGAATTACATTCCACACTCCGTCTCCGCTTATTACTGCAAGGCAGAAGAAAATTACGGAAACAGCAAAAGCGGCAATACCTGCAATTCTGCTTACATCGGCAGGATTTGCCGTGGCAGTGTTTCTTTTTTGTACAGAGCTGTTTTTTGATTTTTTATTATTTGTCTTTTTTTGATTTGCCATATGTACCTCTTATTTCGTCACTATTTCAAATATTCCTATAACAAAACAAAGCAATCCTATTGCAATATCATATATTGCAAAATATCGAAGCTTTTTGTTTTCGATAAGATGAATAAATAATTTTACCGTAAAAAATGCAATGAGTACGGATATAATCAGTCCCATAATTGCAGAAACAATACTGATTTTTGTAACGCCCGTGCATAATTCTATAATTCCCATAACAATTAAAACGGGAACTGACATTACCATCGAATATCTCAAAGCATATTTACTGCTCATACCCATAATCAGTGCAAAGCAGAAAACGCCTGCAACAAGGGAGCAACCTCCTGTCGGCACAGCCAAAAAGGCAACAACACCGAGAATAAGCGCCTTTAAAAAGCCCGGAAGCTTTATTTTACTGTTGTTTACAAAGTTTGACGCAACTACCAGCAAGGCTCCGGTAAGCGCCATACATATTCCCTCACCCAATACGGTACCGTTATAGCTTGTACGGTGTAAAAGCATATATACATTGCCGTATTTTCCGGCAGGGATAATATAAAAAATCAAAACGGCAAAGGAGAGTATCGTCATATACATAAATTCCTTTGCAGAAGAAATTTCTTTAATCTGTAATTTTTTATGAAAAATGTCGCCGACAGATGAAAAGAAATTTTTAAAAAGGTTTGAGAAAAGCCTGAAAAATGCTATAAATATACCTATTGCTATTCCGATATGTATTATGCCTGTCAGCTGTGAGCAGGCATTTGTAAAACGACCTGAAAAATCATGAAATATTGCCGAATGGCCGCTTTCAGATATCGGGAATATCCACGCTATTGCCTGACCTATTGCCTGAAACACGGCTGTTATAATTGACATAATTTTTACCTCCGTAAAGAGAAGCGTTATCCACAAAATAGCCATTGCGGATATAATCAAAAGGATTACTCGACCTGACAGAATTATCAGCCGAAACAGGAGAGGCGAAAATATCGTTCTCTGAAATTATTGTCCAAAGCATTATTCTTTCCCCTCAATACAGCAATTAAGAAAATCAAGAGCGTCACTTAAACCACCGAGCTCATCAATCAAGCCCGAAGCAACAGCTCCCTCTCCGTCAAGAACAGTCCCAACATCCATAACAAGCTCCCCTGTTTTCATCATCAGACTGCGAAACTGCTCACTGCTGATTTTTGAATTATTAGAAACGAAATTAACAATTCTGTCCTGCATTTTTTCAAAATATGAAAGAGTTTGAGGAACTCCGAGAACAAGTCCGTTCATTCTTACAGGGTGGACAGTCATAGTAGCGCTCGGAACAATAAAGCTTTTTTGGCAGCTTACCGCAAGCGGAACACCAATTGAGTGACCTCCGCCCAAAACCAAGGAAGCGGTAGGAGTTTTCATTGTTGAAAGAAGCTCGGCAATGGCAAGCCCCGCCTCAACATCTCCGCCTACAGTATTAAGAATAATAAGCAGGCCCTCTATTTCCTTACTCTCTTCAATAGCTACAAGCTGCGGAATAACATGCTCATACTTGGTTGTTTTGTTCTGACTTGGGAGTATATAATGCCCCTCAATCTGACCGATAACAGTTAAGCAATGGATAAAATGACCGTCCTTAGAAACTGTAATTGAACCTGTTTCAAAATCGGAGGTACTGCTGACATCCTGCTGCTCATCGTTATCGTTATTGCTGTTTTCGCTTTCTTTATTATTGCTTTCTTTGTTTTTGAGCATAAAAACACCTCTTATTTATTTATACCCAAAAACACTTTGCATATTTAGTTAATTATACCACATATTTAAATCT
>JBJEPL010000092.1:0-5244 GCA_051881215.1 Eubacterium sp.
GGTCTTGTTCCGCCTTCGGAACAGTAAATGACCTTCAGGCAGACGGTAAGCTCATATGTCACTCTGTCGCCGCTCACCGCGCAGGAGGTGATCTTAGGTTCTGCGGTGCATTTTATTATCCTGAAAATTTCGGGATAATAATCGGGCAGAACGTACCCTTTCAATTGCAAAAGGCTCACCGCAGCCAAAGCCGGTTACAACCTTATCTCCGTCTTTAATTACTTTGATAGCCTCTTCTGCTGTGACTAATTTGCTTTCATAAATCTCTCTCCAGCTCATATTTACCCCTCTAATTTGATTTACTTTTTCGGATAAAATCCTATTATTAAATACCCTTTATTATGATACATTAGATTTATTGTCAATGTCAATAAATTATTTCATAAATTCATAATGTATTATATTAATATTTTTAAAAAGTAACAAGAAAAAGGAGTGATCATTCATCACTCCTTATTGTATAAAGCTATCAGTATTCTACCTTGAAGGCTTCCTCTGCTTGGGCAACCTTAAGCATAATTGCACATTCTATTCTTTTTTTGTGAAGCTCACATCCAAGCTCATAAACTCCGTTTACGCTTTTGGTTGTGTGATAAGCGTTTGCCGCACATCCTCCGGAGCAATAAAGCTTTGCAAAGCAGTCGCGGCACTCCTTATGCGAATATACATTGCATTTTTCAAATTGCTCCAAAACATCTGTATTCTTTATTCCGCTCCAAATATCACCGAGAAGGAATTTTTCATCGCCGACAAACTGATGGCATGGATAAAGCTCACCGCTCGGAGTAACTGCAAGATATTCCGTTCCTACACCGCAACCCGATACTCTTTTAACAATACACGGTCCCGAATCGAGGTCAATCATATAATGATAGAAGGTAAAGCCTTTACCGTTTCTGTATCTTTTGAGCATTTCATTTGCGAGAATCTGATATTGCTCTTTAAGAACAGGCAAATCCTCATTTTTAAGAGCATAATCCTCTTTAGGGTCACAAACAACCGGCTCAATAGAAAGCTCCTTAAATCCTAAATCAGCCATATGAATAATATCATTTGAAAAATCAAGATTGTTGCGTGTGTATGTTCCGCGGATATAATAATCCTTTTGATTTCTTGATTCGGCAAATTTTTTGAATTTGTCAACAATAAGGTCATAAGAGCCCTTTGAATTAGGCGAAACTCTCATTTTATCATTAACAGCCTTTCTGCCGTCGAGAGATAAAACAACATTGCCCATTTCTCTGTTACAGAAATCAATGACATCATCGTTGATTAAAAGACCGTTTGTTGTAAGCGTGAAGCGGAAATTTTTGTCATACTTCTTCTCCTGCTCTCTGCCGTACTCAACAAGCTTTTTGCAAACCTCCCAGTTGAGTAAAGGCTCGCCGCCGAAAAAGTCAACCTCAAGATTTTTTCTTGTGCCGCTTTGCTCAATTAAAAAATCAAGCGCTCTTTTTCCGGTTTCAAAGCTCATCAGACCTTTAGGTCCGTCATATTCACCTTTGCCGGCAAAGCAGTATTTGCAGGCAAGATTACAGTCGTGAGCAACATGAAGGCATATTGCTTTTATAACACCCTGACGCTTTTTAAACTGCTGTGCCGTTGCTTCAAAGGTGTCCTCGGCAAAGAGCTTCCTCTGTGAAATAAGCTCTTCTATGTCATCAAAGCATAATTCAATATCCTCGTCAGTTACATCATCTTTGTTGCTGTATTTATCAAGAATAAAGCTTTTAATCTCATCTTTTTCGTGATTTTCATACATATTGATTATATCATAAGCAACCTCATCAACGGAGTGAACGCATCCGCTGTTTTGGTCGATAATAATGTTATAACCGTTCATTTTATAAGAATGAATCATAAATTTACTCCAAAGAAAAAGGCGGGCGATTAACCCACCTTAATTCGTTTAATTTACTTCTTTAACTGCTCGCACTTCTGATTTGCTACCGAACATGAAGTTTTACTTGCTGACTGACAGGAAGTCTGACATTCACCGCAGCCGCCTTTTTTAGCTGACTCGCAAAGATTGCGTGAGCTTAAAGTGTTAATTCTTTTCACAAAGAACACCTCTTTCCAAATTTTTATCAAGGCTATTTTACATTAATATCAGTTCTTTGTCAATATCTTTAAAGGAAGCATTGAAGATTCGGATATAATATTTACTCCGTAATCAAAGAGCTTTTTTATGTAATTTATTGTTTTTTTGTTTATTATTTCTCCGGGGACTATAATCGGAACACCGGGCGGATAGGAGTAAACATATTCTGCGCATATCTTGCTTTCACTTTTATCAAGGTCAGTTAAAGCTGTATCATTGACCTTATAAGACGGCAGAGCTTTTTTTGGAATTTCAGGCTTATCAATGAGGATCGAATGTTTATCGGCTTCCTTGCATTCAAGGGATTTCAGCGCCTTATAAAGCCGGTCAAATCCGCAATCGCTGTCTGCAACTGTTGAAATAAGTATAACATAATTCAAGCTTGCCCCCTCAACCTCAAGCTTGAAATCTTTGCGAAGAATATCAGCAAGCTTTATTCCGTCTGCTGTATTAACGGAAATGACAATTCTTGTAATATCGTCATTTTTAACTATTTTAATCCCTTTGAGAGCCCTTGCAGAATCATAGAATTTATCAAGCCTTTTTTTGTATTCAAAAAAGCTGCTTTTACTGTCTTTCAGAAAATCAATACATCTGTCAACAGAGTCAAGCAGAACATAGCTCGGCGAGCTTGTTTCAAAAATATCCATATACATTTTTACTTTGCTGTAAAACTTTTCATTGTTGATATGAACAACGGCTGTCTGCGTAAGACAGGGGAGGGTTTTGTGCAGAGATTGAACCACAATATCACCGTTTGCTCTTTCGGGGAGCCATTGTGCAAAACCGAAATGCGCGCCGTGAGCGCTGTCGATTATCAAAGGAACAGTTGAATGAACATTACTCGTTATTCCTTCGTAGGTAGGGGAGGTAATAACAACTGCCGCGGCGTCGGGATTTTCCTTAATAGCTGTATCAACAGCCTCTTGAGTGACTCTGCCGTAAAAACCGTATTCGCTGTTGTATTCAGGCTCTATATATTCAACCTCAAGCTCATTTATGTAACAGGCATTGTATACCGATTTGTGGCAGTTTCTTGCAATGATAATTTTGTCACCCTTATTGCAGACAGCGGATATTGCCGCAAGAATACAGCAGGTTGAGCCGTTAACGCTTATAATGCTTTTTTTGTAACCGAATAATTCTGCAATATCCTCCTGCATTCTTTTTAATACCTGCTTTGGATTATGAAGATTGTCAAATCCGTCAATTTCGGTTATGTCAATATTACTGCCGATAAGATTATAGCTCTTGTTTCTTTTATGACCCGGCATATGAAAAGGATAGGTGTCTATATTTTTCAGCTTGTCATCGAGTTCCAACTAATTCTTTCTCCTTTTTGAGATTGGTTATTAAAAGCATTATGTATCCTGCAAAAATCGGTACAATTTCTATCAAAGCCGTTTCTTTAAATATCAAAAGTAAAACCAAATCTGTAACAAGAATAACTCCTGAAATTACAGTGAAAAGATATTTTTTTGTTAACAAAAACAGTAAAAAAACAAGTATACCGCTTACGGCTGAAAAGGTAATAGAGCCAATGCAGTGCGCAATATATTGACTGTATTTACTGTAGTCAAAATCACAAGCGAGGGTAAGCACCATTCCGACAGCAGTTATGATAAGAAGCGGAATATAAAATTTAAATCTTGTCTTTGAATATCCTGCGTAAATATTAAAAGAAAGTGCAATGTATGTACTTATGCCCCATAAAATAAACAGCGCCGAATGGTTAAGACCGACCTTTGAAAATGCACTGCTGTTGCCGAGAATACCTCCAAAGTGCATATAGTATAAAGATATTAATACAGATATCAATACACTCAAAAAACAAAAAAGCTTTTTCATAATTTCACCGTTTAAATTATAGCATAATTAATTGACTTTTCAAGTTTGTTGTGTTATTATTCATATGCTGTCATTTGGCAGACTCGCGGATTAAGCAGAAAAGTAAGTTCCTAACTGAAGATTAAGCTCCGCCTCGGTTTGCTCTACCGTGTAAAAATCAAGAGCAAAATTGAATATCTGCGGAGGTGGCGGAATTGGCAGACGCGCTAGATTCAGGTTCTAGTGAATGCAAGTTCATGTGGGTTCAAGTCCCATCCCCCGCACCACAAAAAAGCAAGCCTTTTACGGCTTGCTTTTTCAATGTAATAATTTACTGCTTCAGTTTTTCCAAACATAGCTCTGCTCGTTTTTTTGGCATTTCTGCTTCCACATCATATCCCTTTATTTTTAATTTTTCGGCTATTTCACACCAAGTATTATAAGCATTTTCATATTGTTCTAATTCTTCATAGCAAAATGCCTTTGAATACTTTCCGTCCATAAATGTTGTTCCAAGCTCCTCTGCTTTATCCCAATATTGAAATGCCTCATCATATTTCTTTAGCTTTTTACAAATATCTCCGCCGTGAATATACAGCTCCCATTCATTCGGAAAAATTGAAACTGCGTATTTAAATTCCTCGTATGCTTCTTCATAATGATTGGCAAATATATAAGCCGCAAGTAACAGACACCATTCGTTTACATCTGAAGAAAATTTTTCAATATTGTTACTCTGTTCTTTAATGTTTTCTTCGTCTTTGCCGAGTTGTGAAGAAAGCTTCATTTTCTGCATGCGTGTTCTGTAATAAGCAAATTCATCTGTTGCTTTTCCTTGCTCTAATACTTTATCATACCAAAAGAATGCTTTTTCAATGCAATAGTTAGCCATTAGCTGATGAATTAATCCATAGTTCCACATATCGTATGTTGTTAATTTATTACTTTTTAAAAGCTTTTTAAATTCCAAATCTGCACGAATGAAATCATCGGGTGAGTGTGTTGATTCAAAAACCGAAGCTAATCTTTGAGCATAATTTTCGTATGCGATTGATGATTCTTTAAACAAATCATCAATTGAAACGCAGTAAAGCTTGGCAATTTCAGGAAGAATAGTAACATCGGGCAATGTTGTATTACACTCCCATCGAGAAACCGTGTGTGTACTTACTCCCAAAATATCCGCAACCTGCTCTTGTGTATAATTCTTTTGCAGTCTGAATTTTTTTAAATTATTTGAAAATATAGTATTCATATTTGTACTCCTTTAATCTGTTTAGAAGCTTCTGATTTAATTATACCGATTTGCAAAATAA
>JBJEPL010000093.1:0-18550 GCA_051881215.1 Eubacterium sp.
TTATAATTTACAGAAATGCAAAACACAAGATCCCTCTTCTTGCTAATTTACGGTAATAGTATTTTTAAGCATACCCATCCAGCAGGTATAAGTAAAGGTTCCTTTTTCCGTAGGGGTGAATTCAATAACATTTTCACCCTCGTGCAGCTTAATCTGCTGATTGTACTGCGGCAATACAATTTCATTATTGCATCCGTTGAGGCTTTTCTCATCTGCAACAATTGTCCAAACAACAGGCACATTCGCTTTAACCGTTATGTCGTCAAAGCCGTTTGAATGAAGGCTTGTTGTAACATATTGCTTATCTCCGTCTACCATGGCGGTTATTGCCGTTGAGCTTTCATTCTTTACAGAAGAAGGCAGAGCAATTCCCGTTAAGGCAAGGTTATTCTGAAGCATATAAATGCCGAGAAATAAAACAAGAACGGCGCTTGCCTTTATCATAACGGTTTTCCACTTTTTCTTTAACGCACCTGCCGCAGCACCGAAAACAAACATAAGCGGAATGGTTCCCAGACAGAAAAAGAACATAGAAAATGCTCCTGAAAGAAATCCTCCGCAGGCAACGGCATAAAGCTGCATAGACTGCAAGGGACCGCAGGGCATAAAAGCGTTTACAAGGCCTATTGCAAATGAACCGTGACTGCTGAATTTTGCCGCTTTAACAGCTATACCCTTCGGGATTTTCGGGGTAAGCCTTTTAATAAAGCCGAAATTACCGAGCATATTAATTCCCGTAAGTACCATAAAGGCGCCTGCAATAATTCCGATAATTCCGCGCACCCGAAGCGTTATAGCCGCCGCTTCTCCGATTAAGCCGAGAATACCACCGACAACGGTATATCCCGTAAGCCTTCCGAGATTATACAAAATACTCTTTTTAATCGGTTTTTCTTCCTTACCGGCAACGCTTTGAGTAAGGTTTATTCCTCCGCACATTGCAATACAGTGAACAGAGGTTAATAGACCGATAGCAAAAAGCACCGCATAGCTTACCTTTTCTTCGCTTACAGTAGGAAATTTCTGAAAAACCTCTGTTAAACCAAATTGCCTTGCAATGACATATAAACCTAAAAGAATAACCAAAATATAAATTGTATTTCGGTTATTCTTTTTATTTTCAACAACATCGTAGCCTGTGTTTTGTATTATGTTTTTTATCTCTTCAAGAGTTGCCGGTTCGGTAAATTCAACGGTTAAGGTGTTTTCCTCGCAATCCGCCTTTACACCTGTTACACCGTCAATTTTTCCGACTGCATTTTCAAGCCTAAGCTCACAGGCGTTGCAGCTCATACCGGCAATGTTTAATATCTCCTTGTTCAAAGCCGATCACCTAAAACTTTTTCCAATTTGAAAATTCAGATGTGTGTTGCTCCAAAAAATCGGAGGTGATTGTAATTTTTCCGTCTGAAAGCTGATAATCGCTTTCGGTTAAAGGAACAGGATTACATCCGCCGTGCACCGTGCCGATACTGTCTCTTTCAAAAGCATTTTTACAGTTTTGACAGATGAAATTATTACCCTGCTGAACGAAATAGGCATAAGGCGAGCCGTTGCAGACCTGGCAGGTATTCAAAGCAAGACGGACTGTTCCGTCAGACGCCTTAACAGCAAAAACCTCAACAGTTGTACCGTTTGAGTCATAATCATAAAATGATGCCGTTTCGCTTACTGAGCTTTCATCAATTACAATGTCACCGGTAAATTTTTGAACAGTTAATGACGGAGCAGTTGTTGCTTGAGGTGCCTGCGTTGTTTGAGCCGTTTTACTGTCATCTTTTGTAAGCTTTGGTACAACAACAGATACTATTGCTATTAAAACTACAACTGCTGCGGCAATAGGTAAAATAATGTTATTTTTCTTTTTATTGGTATTTTGCTTACTTTTATCAGCCATTTATAATAACCCCGTTTCCTTTAATGCCTGTTTTAAGTCGTTTATTATATCCTCTTTATCCTCAATACCGACGCTGAAGCGGAAAAATCCGTTATGGAATTCTTCGGGATAAAGGTATTGCCTTTCATCATCCTCTCCCAAAAATACTATCAGACTTTCATCATGACCGAGAGATACTGCAGATGTAATTACCTTTAAATGACTTACAAATCTGTTATGCGTATCGTGGTCAGCTTTTAATCCGAAGGAGAGCATTCCTCCGAAGCCGTTAGTCATTTGCTTCTTTGCAGTTTCATAGCCCTTGTCGTCTTGAAGTCCGGGATAAGCTACAAAGCTTACGCACGGCTGTTCTTTAAGCCATTTTGCGACCGCAAGCGCGTTCTCATTATGCTGCTTCATACGAAGCGGAAGTGTTACCGAGCCGCGCATAATAAGCCATGCGTTAAACGGACTGATGGTTGCGCCGAGATTTACCTGCGATTGCGCTCTTATAATGTCGAGATATTCTTTTTTTCCGATAATTGCACCGCCCATAGCGTCGCCGTGTCCGTTAATATATTTTGTTAAGCTTTCAATTGTAAAATCTGCACCAAGTTCAATCGGTCGTTGGTTATAAGGTGAGGCAAAGGTGTTGTCAACCGAAAGCAAAGCATGGCTTTCGTGTGCTATATCCGCAATTGCTTTGATGTCCGTTATCGTTAAAGTAGGATTGCCGGGCGTTTCAATATGAATTAGCTTTGTATTCGGCCTTATTGCTTTTTTAACCGCTTCTATATCCGATGTATCGACAATTGTTGTTTCAACACCGAATTTGTTATTGAATAATTCGTTTAAAAGACGGTATACCGCAATATATGTTACGCTTGAAAAGATAACATGGTCGCCGCTTTTTAACAGCGCAAAAAACAGACCCGATAAAGCGGCAACACCGCTTGCGAGAACAACGCAGTCCTCGCCGCCTTCAAGTGAAGCTAACTTTTCCTGCAAATACTGCTGATTTGAGCCGCCGTTTCTCGTATATAAGTTTTTGTCGGCGCTGCTCCAGTTCAAAGCACTTGGGTCATAAGGCAATTCATAGCTGTTTGCCATAGTAATAGGGCGTTTGATAGCTCCTGTTTCACCGTCTACATCATTTCCGGTGTGAACGGCTCTGGTTGCAAAGCCGTATTCATTGCCGTAAGTTCTTTTTGCCATAATTTCCTTATATTACCTACCATTTCTATAGACTTTGTGTGTATGATAACATTAATATATATCAATGTCAAGATAAAACGAGAACCGTAAATAACAAAAAGAACAGGGATTAACCCTGTTCCGAATTATATCACATAATCAAAGCCGTTTGAATCGTTTTTGCGGTCCAAAATATCCTGAAGCGTTACGCTGTCAAGATACTCATTTATAACATTATATAACCCTTCCCAAACAAAGAGCGTTGCGCAGCGGCTGCTTTTTTCGCATAAATTTTTATCTCCATCAAGACACGAGATAGGCGCAAGACCTCCTTCGGTAATACGGAGAATATCGCCAACGGTATATTCTTTTGGCGCTTGAGCCAGCTTGTAACCGCCCTGATATCCTCTGTTAGCAATCAATATATTAGGCTTGTTCAAAATAGATACAATTTGCTCAAGATATTTTTTTGAAATATCCTGACGAATTGCAATATCCTTCAATGCGATAAAGCCTTCATTACTATGCTCCGCAAGGTCTACAAGCATTCTCAATGCATAACGGCCTTTTGTGGAAATTTTCATCACTTACACTTCCTTAATCAGAACTTTACCTAATAATAACATATGTTTAGTAGGTTTTCAAGTGTTTTTCACAAACAGCCGTCAGATAAATATTTTTTTGGTTAGTGCTTTATTATTATATCATCCTTTATAGCATACTCAAACCCTGTCAGCGATGTTGATATTTTAAAGCACTTATGATATATTTAAAATGATAATAAATTAAGTTTTATTTCGATGATCGGTTGCGGAGTGAATAACGGCGAATGAAATTTACAGGAATTAAAAATATTATTTTAGATATGGGAAATGTATTGCTTGACTACAATCCTGATATACCATTAAATGCTTTTTGCAGTTGTGAAGAGTCAAAAAGAATAATAAAAAAAGAATTATTTGAAGGTCCTGAATGGATACAGGGAGATTTAGGACTTATTACCAATGAGGAGAGGTATAACGGTGTAAGCAGACGTGTACCGAATTGCTATCATTGTGAATTAAAAGAATGTGTAGATAAATGGGATATTTGCATGACTCCTATTGAAGGGGCAAAAGAGTTCTGTAATTATATAAAATTAAAGGGATATAAAATTTTTATTTTATCTAATGCCAGCTCTGATTTTTATAATTATTTTCCTAAATATTTTGATATCGCTTTTTTTGACGGTATTGTTGTATCTTCCGATTTACATATAATAAAACCTGATTACGGTATATATGAATATCTTTTGAAAACATATTCTTTAGACCCTAAAGAATGCCTGTTTATTGATGACCGTGCTGATAACATTAATGGCGCAAAAAGACTTGGAATACAATGCTTTCAGTTTAAAAACGATTTTAACAGTATAAAAGATATTCTTGAATGAAAGAGCCATATATTTCATAAACAAAATAAAACAAATATTTTGCGATACTAAAGGAGAACAATATGTTAAAGCCATCTTTGATTGCCAAAACAGACGCAAAGGCAAATAAAGAGCAGATTCGCGTAGTTGACGGTGTGAGAATTACATATCTTACTGCGCGCCTTATCCGCGTTGAAAGCGGAGAATTTACCGATTCGGCAAGCTATGCTGTATGGAACAGAAATTTCAAGGCAGGAAATATGAAGGTATCCCGCCGTGGCAGAAAAATAATTGTTGAGACAGACGAATGCATTTTCACAATCAAAAATTCAAAGCCGTACAGCGTATTTTTCAAAGCCGGCGGTAACACCGAGGTTTTTAAAAAGCAAAAAAATCTTAAGGGTACATGCCGTACCTTGGATATGACCTTCGGAAGGGTTCCGCTTGAGGATGGATTTATTACAAAAAACGGAGCATATCTTTTAGAGGACAGCTCCATGCTTTTAGACGAAAGCGGACATTTTACCGCAAGAGGGGATAATTCAAAGGATTATTATGCCTTTGCCTACGGCAAAAATTACAGAGAAACGATAAGAGCCTTTTATAAAATCAGCTCTCCTGTTCCGCTTATTCCCCGTTTTGCGCTCGGAGTATGGTGGAGCAGATATCACGCTTATACCCAAAAGGAATACCTTGATTTGATGGCAAGATTTAAGGCAGAGGGAATTCCTTTAACGGTTGCAACCGTTGATATGGATTGGCATTGGGTCAGAAATATTGAAAAGAGGTTCGGCGTTAAATACGGTGGCTGGACAGGTTATTCTTGGGATACACAGCTTTTCCCGAATTATAAAGAATTTTTGCAAAGGCTCAAAGAGGATAATCTTCATATCACATTAAATCTTCATCCTGCCGACGGCGTTCATTGCTATGAGGATATGTATGAGGATATGGCAAAGGCTGTCGGAATTGACCCTAAAACAAAGCAGAAGGTTGATTTTCGTTGCGGCAGCGACGATTTTTGGAACGCATATTTTGACATTTTACATAAGCCGTATGAAAAGGACGGAGTTGATTTTTGGTGGATAGACTGGCAGCAGGGGAAAAAGAGCGATGTTAAAGGTCTTGATCCGTTAAATGCGCTTAACCATTATCATTTTCTCGATAATGCCGAAAGCGGTCAAATGCCTATGATTTTATCCCGTTATGCAGGAATAGGCTCACACCGTTATCCTCTCGGCTTTTCGGGAGACACGGCTATAAACTGGAAGGTGCTTGATTTCCAGCCGTATTTTACGATAAATGCAAATAATGCCGCATATACCTGGTGGAGCCACGATATCGGCGGCCATCATATGGGATACAGAGATGACGATTTATATATGCGCTGGCTTCAGTTCGGTGTGTTTTCACCGATAATGAGGCTTCATTCAACGGCAATTGAATTTCTCGGAAAAGAGCCGTGGAAATATAAAGCAGAGGTTTACCGCTTTGCCAAGGAATGGCTAAATCTGCGCCACAGGCTTATTCCGTATATATTCACAATGGATTACCGTACTCATAAGGACGGCATAGCGCTTTGCGAGCCGATGTATTATTCCTATCCCGAAAACGAAAAGGCCTTTAATGTTGCGAACCAGTATATGTTCGGAAGCGAGCTTATGGTTTGCCCTATAACAAAGCCGCAGCATAAGGAGATTAATATGGGAAGCGTCAGGGCGTGGATTCCAAAGGGAAGATGGACTGATATTTTCACAAATCAGAGCTATGACGGCGAACAGGAGCTGACGCTTTTCAGGGATATTGATACTATACCTGTCCTTGCAAAAGAGGGTGCGATAATTCCGATGTCGGCAGATGAGGGCAACAGTACGGATAATCCGAAATCCTTTGAAATTTGGGCTTTTTCGGGTAACGGCTCCTTTGAGCTTATTGAGGATAACGCAAAAACCGATTACGATGAGCATATGGCTAAAACCAAATTCAGTATAGAGTATTTTGAAAATAAATTAACCTTTACCGTTTCTAAAGCAGAGGGGGATTTATCTGTATTACCGCAAAAGAGAAATTACAGGGTTGTTATAAAGGATATTGTTGTTGACGGAAAACCGCTTGTTTTTGAATTTAATGATGCCGATATTAATGAAACGCATTGCCAAAGTGCAGAAAATGCCGTTCGATTAAAAAAGGAATGGCCGCGTGATGCCGTTATACGCATCGTTTCACGCTGGCAGGAAACCACATTAAAGAAAAACAGGGCTTATAAACCGTTTGATAATCTGACAACAGCCGAAGATATTAAAAATACCCTTAAAAATTCGCATTTTCCTAAAACAGTTGCGGGTGCAATAGAGGAATTCCTCTGTCAAAATTAAATACATTTTATGTGCGGCAGTTCTACATATTGAGGACTGCCGCTTTTTAGCATTAGTGATAAAATTCAATTATATTTTAATTATTACTTTAAAAAAAATCTGTTTTATGTTATAATACAAGACAAGTATAAATTCTAATCTGTTAATATTGAGATTTTTTGTTGCTTTGTAACAGTTGATGTCGCTTTTTGCCGTATTGGAGGCTGTTAATTTGAAAACCTATATATTTATGTTTGCCTTTGCCGATTATGTATCCGGCGGACCTATATATGACAGAAATAAAATAACCTATTTGAAGGAAAGAGGATGGCGAATAATTGTCATTCCTCTCAATGAAGGTAAGGTTTACATACAGGGTTTAGAGGAATATAACAAAAACAGCTGTCCTTTTTTGTATGATTCTCCTGCCGAATATACCTCAAGGCAGAGAAAGAAAATGCTTGATATTCTTGAATCAAGAGTTCCAAAGGATTCAACAGATATTATTATAGAAACAGGCACGGACCATACTGCATATTGGGGCGAGCTTCTTGCAAGGCGCCTTAAAGCAAAGCATTTTATTATGCTTTTGGATGAAAACAATACAAGGCTCAAGAGCGTCGGAATGCCGTTTGTTGAATTCAAATATAACAGAGGCGAGCTTGCCTGTATAAATCCTAAAACCATGATAAAGCTTTTTGACGGCTATAAAAAGCTTGATGATGATAAAGCATACTCTCTTAAATGCTGGTGTGTAAATTCCGTTTCGGACTATGAAAACTCCTTTACCGATATCATTGAAAGAAAAGACTATAATATCGGCTATATAGGCAGACCGGATAAAAAATTTGTTCCCAAGATTATAAAGGGAATTTGCGAATTTGCAGACAGCGTCAAGCCAAAGCAGGTAATGGTTGCAATATTCGGCGGATGCGACAGCAAAATTATTAAGGAAATAGAAAATACCTTTAAACAGCATCCGAATATAAGCGTTTACATATCCGGCTATATGTGGCCGCTTCCTCTTAAGGCGTTGAGAAAATGCGATATGTTTGTATCTGCCGCCGGGAGCGCATTGGCTTCCGCCCGAGCAGGTGTTCCGACCTTGGCTGTAGATATATACAGCGGCGAGCCTGTCGGAATAATTGACGATTTGAAAAAAAGCTATTTGACTTCGGATATAAAATCTCAAAAAAGTATCGCTGATTATATCAGTCAGGCTCTTGTTGAAGAGCAGATGCCGTTATACGAAAGCTATGACTATGCTGAAGAATGGAGGCAGATATGCCTTGATTTTGATAAGCATATGGATTTTATAAATGCTTCAAATAAAAAGCGCGAATGGTTTGATACGCAAACACTTGCGATTTCGCGTAAGCAGAAGCTGAAAAAGCTTATGCGTGCAGTATTGGGAATTAAATTGTTTAATAATCTTGTGGATTCGAAAAGAGGAATGAACAGCAATTAATTATGAATTGGTATTTGGTTGAGTCGGGTGAAGGAAATGGTCAATAAAAAAGAAACTATATTTTCAGGTCTTGTTTGGCGCTTTGCAGAGCGAATGGGAGCGCAGGGAATCCGCTTTGTAGTATCTATAGTTCTTGCCCGTTTGTTATCCCCTGAACATTACGGAACTATTGCTTTGGTTACCGTTTTTACATCTATATTGCAGGTTTTTGTTGACAGCGGTCTCGGAAATGCGCTGATTCAGAAAAAGGATGCAGACGATTTAGATTTTTCCACGGTATTTTATTTCAATATGGGAATGTGTACGGTGCTGTATCTGGGAATGTTTTTCGCCGCGCCGGCAATTGCGAATTTTTATGACGACGCTTCGCTGACTTCTGTTGTTAGGGTGTTGAGTCTTACTCTGATTATTTCGGGGATAAAGAATGTTCAGCAGGCATATGTATCAAGGCATATGCTTTTTAAACGGTTTTTCTATTCAACCCTCGGCGGAACAATACTTTCGGCAGTATTAGGTATAGTGATGGCATATTTCGGCTTCGGCGTTTGGGCGCTTGTTGTTCAGCAGCTTTCAAACGCAATGGTTGATACGATTATCCTTTGGTTTACGGTTAAATGGCGCCCGAAGCTTATGTTTTCGTTCAAGCGCTTTAAAGCCTTGTTTTCTTTCGGTTGGAAGCTTTTGATATCCTCCTTGCTTCAGACGGCTTATACCGAGGTAAGGCAGTTGATTATAGGAAAGCTCTATACCTCTTCCGATTTGGCGTATTATAACCGCGGAGAGCAGTTTCCGAGCCTGATTGTAACAAATATAAATTCTTCAATTGACAGTGTTCTTCTGCCTGCTTTGTCAGACGAGCAGGACGATAAGCTTCGCGTCCGCGAAATGACACGAAGAGCCATAAAAATAAGCGTTTATGTTATGGCGCCTATGATGATAGGCTTGGCTGCCGTATCATCCTCCTTTGTAAGAATTCTTTTAACAGAAAAATGGTCTGAATGTGTTCCGTATGTCAGAATATTCTGTATAACATATTTGTTTTTACCTATTCATACTGCAAATCTCAATGCAATTAAAGCGCTCGGACGCAGTGATTTGTTTTTAAAATTAGAGATAATCAAAAAAGTAGTAGGAATAGCTTTGCTTTTGGCTTCAATGAATTTCGGCGTTATGGCTATGGCATACAGTATGCTTATCAGCTGTGTTGCAAGTCAGATAATTAATTCCTGGCCGAATAAAAAGCTATTGGACTACGGATATTTAAACCAGCTTAAGGATATCCTGCCGAGCCTTTTACTTGCTTTTGTTATGGGCGTTTGCGTATGGCTTATAGAGCTTTTAAAATGGAACGATTGGATTACCTTAATTGTTCAGGTTGCTTTGGGAATTCTCATATATCTCGGCGGCTCTTATATTTTCAAAATTGATTCTTTTACATACATATGCAGCTTTGTAAAGCAGAAATTTAAAGAAATAAGAAACAAGTAAAGCAGATTTTTCAGTGCACAAGTTCAGCTTTCAGGGAGTATAAATATGGATAATAAAATATTGGTCACCCGTTCCTCAATGCCTGATTTTGATGAATATACATCTGAAATTAAGGAGCTTTGGCAAAGCAGGTGGCTTACCAATATGGGTGTAAAGCATAAGCAGCTGCAAAGAGAGTTAGCGGATTATCTTGGGGTTGAGAATATTGATTTGTTAACCAACGGGCATATGGCGCTTGAGCTTTCAATGCAGGCCTTTAAGCTTACGGGAGAAGTTATTACAACTCCTTTTACATTTGCCTCAACTACTCATGCGATTGTGAGAAACGGTCTTGAGCCCATATTCTGTGACATAAATTCTATTGATTTTACTATTGACACATCAAAAATAGAAGCCCTTATTACCGAAAAAACAACGGCAATAGTCCCTGTTCATGTTTACGGAAATATCTGTAATGTAGACGAAATTGAACGCATTGCGAGGAAATATAATTTAAAGGTTATTTATGACGCTGCCCATGCCTTTGGTGTAAAGTATAAAGAAAGAGGCATCGGCTCATTCGCAGACGTTTCATGCTTCAGCTTTCATGCTACAAAGGTGTTTAATTCGGTTGAGGGCGGAGCGGTTTGCTTTAAAAACGAGCAGTTCGGAAAAGAGCTTTATTGCTTGAAAAACTTTGGAATAACCTCTCCAGACGAAGTCAGCGAGGTCGGCGCAAATGCAAAAATGAATGAATTTTGTGCGGCAATGGGTATATGCAATTTAAGGCATATTGACGAGGAGATTGACAAACGAAAAGCTGTTGTTGAGAGATACAGAAGCCGTCTTGACGGCATTGACGGAATTCAGCTTGCACCTGTTCAAAATGATGTTAAACCAAACTACGCTTATTTCCCGGCTGTGTTTGATGAAAAGGTCTTCGGGGCAGACAGAAACGAGATTTTTGAAAAGCTTTCTCAAAACGGTATCGGGGCAAGAAAATATTTTTATCCGTTAACAAATACTTTTGATTGTTATAAGGGTAGATTTGACGCAGGTCTTACTCCTGTTGCTTTACATATCAGCGAGCGTGTTCTTACCTTGCCTTTATATGCTGATTTGAGCCTTAAGGATGTTGACAGAATCTGCGACATAATTTTAAGCTGTAAAAAATAAGGAGAAAAATTATGAAAGGTATAATTTTAGCAGGGGGAAAGGGCACCCGTCTTTATCCTAATACAATTGCCGTTAGTAAGCAGTTACTTCCTATTTATGATAAACCGCTGATATATTATCCGCTTTCGGTTTTGCTTTTGGCAAGCATAAAGGATATCCTCATAATTTCAACTCCCGAGGATACTCCGAATTATGAAAAGCTTTTAGGTGACGGCTCACAGCTTGGAATACATATCGAATATAAGGTTCAGGATAAACCGCGCGGACTCGCCGATGCCTTTATCTTGGGAGCAGATTTTATCGGAAAAGACAGCGTTTGCCTTGTTCTCGGAGACAATGTTTTTTACGGTAAGGATTTCACGCGTGTTCTTAAATCGGCTATGCAGCAGGCGGAAGAGTGCGGAGCTGCTATATTCGGCTTTCCCGTAAAGGATCCGACCGCTTTCGGAGTAGTTGAGTTTGATAAGGATAAAAAGGTTATTTCAATAGAGGAAAAGCCGGAAAATCCTAAATCAAATTATGCTGTTCCGGGCTTATATTTTTATGATAATGAGGTTGTGGAAATTGCTAAAAATGTAAAGCCGTCGGCAAGAGGAGAAATTGAAATAACCTCAATAAATAATTATTATCTTGAAAGCGGAAGGCTTCATGTTACCCTTATGGGCAGGGGAATGTCATGGCTTGATACCGGCTCTCCTAACGGTATGCACAAGGCAGGGGATTTTGTTAAAACCGTTCAGGAGCTTCAGGGCTTTTATATTTCCTGTATTGAAGAAATTGCATGGCGCAGAGGCTTTATTACAACACAACAGCTTCATGCGCTCGGTGAAAAGCTTAAAATGACTGAATACGGTCAATACATATTATCTCTTTCGGAGGAATGATTATGACAATAATCGTAACAGGCGGAGCAGGATTTATAGGTTCAAATTTTATTTTTCATATGCTCGATAAATATAAAGACTATCGTATAATCTGCTTGGATAAGCTTACCTATGCAGGTAATCTTTCAACTCTTGAGCCTGTAATGAAAAATCCCAATTTCAGATTTGTTAAAGCTGATATTTGCGACAGAGAGGCGGTTTACAGCCTTTTTGAGGAGGAAAAGCCCGATATAGTTGTAAATTTTGCCGCTGAATCGCATGTTGACCGTTCAATTGAGGACCCGGGTATCTTCCTGCAAACAAATATTATGGGTACAGCCGTTCTTATGGACGCTTGCAGAAAATACTCAATAAAGCGATATCATCAGGTTTCAACCGATGAGGTATACGGTGATTTGCCGCTTGACAGACCCGATTTGTTTTTTACGGAGGAAACCCCTATTCATACCTCAAGTCCGTACAGCTCATCAAAGGCTTCTGCCGATTTGCTTGTGCTTGCATATAACAGAACATATGATTTGCCTGTTACAATATCAAGGTGTTCAAACAATTACGGGCCTTATCATTTCCCTGAAAAGCTTATTCCTCTTATGATTGCAAACGCGCTTAATGATAAGCCTCTTCCCGTATACGGAAAGGGCGAAAATGTCAGAGACTGGCTTTATGTTGAGGACCACTGCAAGGCGATTGACCTTATAATTCATAAGGGAAGAGTAGGAGAGGTCTATAATATCGGCGGTCATAACGAGATGAAAAATATTGATATTGTAAAAATCATCTGTAAAGCGCTTGATAAGCCGGAAAGCCTTATCACTTATGTAACTGACAGAAAGGGACACGATATGCGCTATGCAATCGACCCTACAAAAATACATAATGAGCTCGGCTGGCTTCCCGAAACAAAATTTGCCGACGGAATTCAGAAAACAATAAAATGGTATCTTGATAACAGACAGTGGTGGGAAACCATCATAAGCGGTGAATATCAAAGCTATTACGAAAAAATGTACGCTAATAAATTAAAATGATTTAAAATATATAAAAATATACAGTTAGGGTGAAAATTATAAAAAAAGTTTTGTTGTTAGGCGGATCTCATTTTCAGGTTCCTTCTGTAAAAAAGGCTAAAGAGCTCGGATATTATGTGATAACCTGTGATTATCTGCCGGATAATCCGGGTCATAAATTTGCCGATGAATATTATAATGTAAGCACAACTGATAAAGAAGCGGTTTTGGCTTTGGCAAAAGAATTAAAGGTTGACGGTGTTGTATGCTATGCGTCTGACCCTTCTGCGCCGACCGCAGCCTATGTATCGGAAAAGCTTGGATTGCATACAAGTCCTTATAAATCTGTTGATATTCTTACAAATAAGGATAAATTCAGAGATTTTCTTGCTGAAAACAATTTCAATGTTCCGAAGGCTAAAGGCTATTCCTACGATGAGATTGATTTGATGCTCTCTGAAATTGATAAATTTAAATTCCCTGTAATGGTTAAGCCTGTTGATTCCTCGGGAAGCAAGGGAGTTAAGAAAATAGATTGTGTTGAGGATATAGTTAGCGCCGTTGATGAGGCGATGCTTTATTCAAAATCCAAAAGATTTATCATTGAAGAATATGTTGAAAAATACGGCTATCAAATTGCAGGTGACGGATTTTCCGTTGACGGTAAATTGGTTTTCCGCTGCTTTGCAAACGACCATTTTGAATCAAACGGTATAAATCCTTATGTGCCTATTGGTGCAAGCTGGCCGTATATTATGCCTAAAAGAGTTCATGATAAGCTTCATAATGAAATTCAAAGAGCGTTAACCCTTTTAAATATGGGAACGCAGGCATATAATTTCGATGCGCGTATTGACGAGAATGAGAATGTATATCTTATGGAAATAGGTCCGAGAAACGGCGGAAACATGATTGCGCAGGTAATTGAATATGCAACCGGCGTTGATTTGGTTGAGTATACCATAAAGGCGGCAATGGGTGAAGACTGCTCGGATCTTCATATGGTTGAGCCAAAGGGCTATTGGTCAAATTATATGATTCACAGCAAAAAGCCAGGAATACTCAAGGAAGTTTGGATTGATGACGGCTTTATGAAGAATAATGTAGTCGAGTATGAAATGCTTTATAAACCCGGTGAGCAAATTGAAGCTTTCACAGGCTCAAACGGTACCTTGGGAACTATGATTTTAAAATTTTCGTCGCAGGGAGAAATGCTTGAGAAAATGGAAAATACCGAAAAATGGGTTAAAGTTATTACTGAATAATTTAGGTGTCGTTTATGAAAGAACTCGGAGGCTACATAGAATTAGACAGATATAATCTGCCGATGCTCCACGAAAATGCTGTTGCATTGAACTGCGCAAGAAATTGCCTTGCATATTTAATCCGTGCTCATAAAATCAAGAAAATTGCTTTGCCGTATTTTTTATGCAGCTCGGTTAAAAATCTGTGCCATAAAGAAAATGTGCAGACAAGCTTTTATCATATTGACGCAGATTTTATGCCTGTTGAGATTAATCTCGCCGACGGCGAATGGCTGTATGCCGTAAATTATTACGGGCAGTTAACATCTGAAAAAACAGAGCTTTTGAAGCAGAAATACGGCAGAATTATTATTGATAACGCACAGGCGTATTTTGATATGCCGTCAGACGGAATTGATACAATATATACCTGCCGAAAGTTTTTCGGCGTGAGCGACGGAGCATTTTTGTATACCGATAAAGTGCTTAACGAGGATTTGCCTGTTGACGAATCCTTCGACCGAATGAGGTTTTTGCTTGGCAGATTTGAAAGACCAGCGTCGGAATTTTACAGTGATTATTCTGCCAATAATGCCTTGTTTTCTTCTCAACCTGTTAAGCAAATGTCAAGGCTCACTTTAAATCTGCTTCACGGAATTGACTACGATTTTGTAAAGCATAAAAGAACAGAAAATTACAATGCTTTGTTTGAAAATCTTGAGAATATCAATGCCCTGAAATTAAAGCCGGCAAAGGGTGCATTTGCTTATCCGCTGTGGCTTGAAAACGGTGCAGATGTGCGAAAAAGGCTTCTCGAAAAAAAGATTTATATTCCTACCCTTTGGCCGAATGTGCTTGATGATACAAGAAAAGAGGATTTGGAATATTCGTTTGCAAAAAATATTCTTCCGCTTCCCTGTGACCAGAGATACGGCAGGGAGGAAATGGATTATTTGATTAAGGAGGTTATAAGATGTACCGACTCAGAGAATTAGAGCGCAGGGATCTTGAGGAAATCAACAAGTGGCGTAATGATCCCGAATTAATTGCTTCGCTCGGCGCTGTGTTCAGATATATTAATTCGGAAGTGGACATAAAATGGTTTGAAAGCTATATGAACAACAGGGCAAATGCCGTTAGATGCGCTATTGTTAAAGAAGATGATGACAGGATTTTAGGGCTTATAAGCCTTGTATCGGTTGATTATATAAATCAGTCGGCAGAGCTTCATATAATGATAGGCAATAAAATAAATCAGGGTAGGGGTATCGGAACCTTTGCCGTTAAAGAAATACTCAACCATGCCTTTAATAATATGAATCTTCGCCGTATTGAGCTTACGGCATTATCCTCAAATGAAAGAGCCTGCCATTTATACGAAAAAATCGGCTTTACCTGCGAGGGTGTTAAGAGAAAAGCAAAATATAAAAACGGTGAATTTGTTGATATGCGCCTTTATTCGATTTTGCGTGAGGAATATATTTCGGATTAACCTATACATTAATATAAACAGGCAGTAACTTTTATAAAGTTACTGCCTGTTTTTATCATTGCTGTTTTAATGTATCAAAAATGATTTTTGCAATATCGTTATAATGCTCTTTTATAAAAAAGTGATTATCGCCCATTTCATAAAAATCAATTTTATTTATAAATCTGTCCTGCCATTTTTCTGCCGAATTAAAGCTTACATCATTTTCCGAATAGAACATCGTTGCCTTTATATCAAGCTTTTTTGTTGAGGTGAGCTTGTACTGCGAAATTAATTTGTAATCGGCTCTGATTGGATTGAATATCATTTTTCTGAAAAATTTATTGTTAAGCATTCTTTCGTTAAAGCGGTCAATTCCGCCGAATTCAACGATTTTTTTCAAAAATTCAGTATCGTCTAAAGCATTGTATTCCATGCTTTCCCAATGAGTACCGGGCGCCTCGTGAGACGCAATGAAAAGGCGGACAGGCTCTTTAATGAGCAATTTTTGAAGCAGAATTTCAAATGCGACTACGCTTCCCATGCTGTATCCGAAAACGGCAATATTCTCTGCATCAATCCGGCTGTTTATTGATTTTGCGACATCCTTTACCATTTCATCAAAGGTATTGTAAAACTCTAAACCGCTCCTTTTTCCGTGCCCTGAATATTCTATGGGAGTGACCTTAATACTGCCGTCTAAAGCATTTTCAAGGTTAGAGAATAAATCTGCATTTCCTCCGGCATACGGTATACAAAACAACTGATATTTTTCCAAATCATTCACCGTCGTTCTTAAGTAATTTAGGATTAATCAGCTTGATGAGAAGGTCGTTAAGAGGCTTTAATGAAGTGATAAGTATTATCAGCGCCACAACAACAAAGGTCAGCATCTCATAATGAGCAGGCCATATTGCTTTCATAACATCATCTAAATCAAAGACTCTTCTTAATACATAAATCAACGCTGTATGGAAGGTGTATATAGAAAGAGTCCGTGAGCCGAGCTTTGTAAAGAAGGTTTTGACATTCGGTATAAGCGCTATAACGGCAAATATAAGTGCAAACGCAATAATGTAGTGACCCAATCTGAATAAACCTGCGTATTGCTCAAGCTTGGAAAGAGCTTCATAAGGATTTTTGCCCTTAAGAAGCTTCAAAAGCCAGTTGATATCATCAATTTTTAAATATACCACGATTGCAGTTGCAAAAAATACAATAGCAGAAATTATTTTAACCCAAATTTTATTTGTGAAATCAATAATCTTTTGAGGTTCAAGGCAAAAGCCTGCATAAAAGAAAATATAAAAGGCAAATATTCTTCCCAAGGATAAGAATGTATCGGCGGACGAATCATATCCTGCTACAATTCCTACAACTAATGCAAGCAGGAATATGTGAAGCCTATTAAAACGCTGAAGATAAATTGTAACCAATCCGAATATGAATATTGCAAAAGCGTACCATGCAACGGTGTTTTCGTCAAAAAGCTTTATTTCGGTGCTTTTCAGCGTAACGGCGTCAATGAAAAATTTGAGAAATTTTATAATAAAGCCTAATATTAAATATGAAAAGATTTTATCATATCTTTTCAGCTTTATTGTTTTTTTCATCAGCAAGCCTGAAACGAAAACGAATGCCGGCATATGAAAAATGTAAATGAAAAAATAAATGCTCTTTAAAATTGTGGATTCAGCGGTGTAATATGTTATCAAATGCCCGAGTACAACAGTAAACATTAAAAATATTTTAACATTGTCCCATTTGGCTATTCTGTTATTGCTCATATTATTCATTCCTTTTAGTTAAGAAAGTATAAGAGAATTACCGCTTAAAGCAATTGTAGATTTTTTAACAACACTGTTGGTATCGTTATTGTAAACGGTAATGTTCAAGCCGTTCTTTGGATACGAATAATCCTTATCATTAAGAGTAATGCAGGATTGTGTTTCGCCCAATGATATATCGCCGACAGCTTCCAGCTTTTTACCGTCGGGAAGCTTTCCTTCATATTTAATAGGGGCTTTTGATACCTCTTCATATGTGACCTTTCCCTGATCTACTATTATTACATAATTTAATCCGCTTGTATCGGCTATGTCGGTCTTTATACCGATATCGGAAAGGTATTTTTGATATTCATCGTTCCAAGCTGATGATATATCAGCCGAGGAATGAATTACTACAGAGTAGTTCGGATAATTCATATACTTAAGAAAATCATCAATGCTTTTGCTCGTTTTTAGATATTTATTATTGTAATCTTCATGATAAATATCAAGCATTTTTTGGTCGAAAACATCGGTTTTTCTGTAATCTGTATATTCATCCTTTGAAATGAGATAATCAACCAGGTAATCGGTAAGCTTGTCAGCACCTCTGATATTAAGATGGTCTTTATCGTTGAAATCTGTATAATAATTGAGCTGGGCTGCTTTAAAATACCCGTCGGTTGTAAAATCAAAGAAAGGAATATTGTTTTCGTCGGCAACCCTTTGAACATAGTCGTGACCGGCCTTTGTCCAGGATTGTTTAGGAGTTTTGATAATAACAAGCTCAAGGTCCTTTTCCTTGCAGAGATCTATGATTTTCTGAAAATATCCTGCCTGAACCTCATTAAGCTTCTTATCATTATCTGCCTCGGTATCATTATCAACAATAAATTTTTCATAAGGGATATCGGGAGTTCTCATTTCCGAACCGATATATGTTCCCAAATAAAATTCATAATCCTCGGATTTATAATTGAAATCTTCTTCTTTTAATTCATTCCATCTTGAATGGTACTGAAGAATTTCAAAAATATAGCTTATGAAAAAGTTTGATACTCCGTTTTCTTCTTTTTCAGCTGTATCAACATATTTGCAATAGTCATATATTGCCTTGAGTTTGTTTAAGGACCATTTCATATTGCTGAGATTTTTGCGATATGATGTATCTTCATCTTCTTCAAAAAGAGCGCTTACATCCATAACAACGGATTTTATGTTCTTATGCT
>JBJEPL010000094.1:0-5137 GCA_051881215.1 Eubacterium sp.
TAGCTGTCGGCATATATTTGAGTCGCCCTAACGGCAGTATTTTGTACCTGCTCTTCATTATATTTGATGCCGTTTCCGTCAAGATATTCTTTACAGAGCTCTTCAAAGGTTTCAACCCTGTCGGCAGTATAAAGCGACGTATCATGCTCGCCGAATAATCTGTCGATGGCGTCTTCACTCGTTTCATCGTCGACCTTGCTGACCGTTTCAAAAACTCTTACCGGAATTAAGCTGTCAAGCTCCAATGCATTCATTCGGCTTTCAAAATTTTTTTCGCATTGCTCTTTAAGGTCTTGGGTAAGAAAGGTTCTCTTCAGAAAATCAGCCGAACATAAGGTATTCTTAACAAGCGCCGAACCGAAGAAAAGAATATTTCCGGCAACTAATAAAGACACAAATAAAAAACAAAGAATTTTTCTTGTAGATTTAAGTGACATAAATTCTTTAAGCGTTTTGACGCTGCTCCTCCTATTCGGTTAATTGACCTACGGCAACAAAATATTCGTTGCCGATACCGACACCCGAGCTGTTATCCGTATAAAGGGCAACAGCCTTTCCTATACCGTCGGCGGCTGTATTTAACTCATTTTCATTTTCAGCGGTAACGGTTTTCACTATTTTATATTCAAAGTTGCCGTTTTCCGACTCGATTTTAACCGTGCTTCCCTTTTTAAGCGATTTAACGGCTTGAGCGTCGCTTTTTTTACACCTCAAAAATGTGCAGCCAACATTGCCGAACACTACACTGTTTTCGGAGATATTGAGCTTGCCTGCCTCGTTAACCTCGTCTGCGTTATACACCAACGGGAAATCTGTTCCCGAAACAACGGCAGTTCCGACAACGGTATTTTTCTCAACGCCCTCAAAACTGTCTGTTAAAGGGGTATCCCCTGTTTTCTTCAAATCTTCCTCCTCATATTGAGCGAGCGTAACCTGCTCGCCGCTGAAAGGAAATTTATCGGAAAGCTGCGGTAATGCTATGCAGACAGCAGCTGTCATAACAACGGCAATTACGGCGGGAAATATTATATTTCTCTGCAAAAGATCCTTTTCACTGTTAGCCATTATCTATCCTGCCTTGACTATTTTCTGTTAACATCCTGCGCCTGCAAAGCGTTTTGCATAAAATTATTCTTTTTCTTTTTCGGCTTATATGCCGGCGGATTTTTAAGCTTTTTTACAAGCCTGTTGTTTTTTTGCGTGATTTTATTTATCTCGTGAACAGGACCCGACATATATTCCGACATATATTGGTCGGCAACCTCCATCATAGCCTTGTCATTTTTCATTTCACCCAAAACGGTAACACCTATGATATCCTGAACCTCGTTGGTTCCGTCCTCATATACCTCATTGAGCATTTTGAAAAGCTTTTTTCTGTCAGCCTCGCTGCCGTTTTTGATAACATCAATAACCCTTTCGGTTCCGTGCTCAATAAAAAATGTTTCAGGCAGAAATTCACCGTAAGTTGAAATATTCTCTTTAATCAAATCCTTCATATCGGGATAAAGAACACCGAAGCGGTTGGCAAGCGAATCCGTATCATAGCTTACGACGCCGTTTTTAGCCTTTGTTCTTGAAACGGCTTTAGGCATTTTTACCTTGTCAAGATCGACCTTTTTTCTTGATTTAAAGAGGGATACTATTTCGTCCTGTATCTCGTTTGCAAGAGATTTTGCATCCTTTTCCTCATAGCTTTCGGGGTCAAAAAGGCTTCGGGAAATTGTGTTGAATTTAGGCTCATCGCCGGCAATTTCATTGGCACATTCAAATGACATAATATTATTTTCAGGGTCATATACTACTCTGTATATTCCCTTGTCGCTTAAAAAAGAAAGGCTGTTTTCATCAGACTGTTCCTTTTTAAAGCCGAGTTCATTATTAGTTGCTTCAAGATTCTTTTCTATTAATTTGAGAGCATCAATTATTTCCATAGCTTTTCTCCTGTTATAAATATATCTTAACTGATAATTCGCGTAATATTATAACATTATAATATCTGTTTGTCACTAAATTTTTTGTTAATATATATTTAAAATAAATACAACTTTAACTTAATATAAATATTATTGATTATTGGAGCTTACTGTGTTACAATATTATGAATAATTTAGTTTACAGAGGCATTATTATGAAAAAAATGACTGTTGCCGTTCTTTTCGGCGGCGTATCATCGGAGCACGATATCAGCTGCATCTCCGCAAAAAGCATAATTTCAAATATAGATTACAACAAATACAACCTTGTTCTTTTGGGAATAACAAAGCAGGGAAAGTGGTTTATTTTCAATGATGATGTAAATATGCTTCCAAACGATAAATGGCTTGAGTCAAAAAGCCTTATTCCTGCGTTTATTTCTCCGGACGCATCGGTTCACGGAATCGTAACCTCAACCGGCGATATAATCAGGCTTGACGCTGTTTTCCCTGTTCTTCACGGCAAAAACGGTGAGGACGGTACGGTTCAGGGGCTTCTTCAGCTTGCCCAAATTCCGTTTGTAGGCTGTGACTCCACTTCATCGGGTGTTTGTATGGACAAGGCAATCGCAAATGCCGTTTCCGATGCTTTTTCAATTGAGCAGGCAAAATGGTGTGCTTATACGCAATACGATTATCATAAAAATCCCGACGCCTGCCTTGACGAGGCAGTTGCCAAGTTAGGCCTGCCCATATTTGTAAAGCCTGCAAACGCCGGCTCATCGGTAGGTATCTCAAAGGCTCATACAAGAGAGGAGCTTGCAAGAGGCATTGAAATCGCATTTAAAGAGGACAAAAAGGTTGTGCTTGAGGAGTTCATTGACGGGCTTGAGGTTGAATGTGCGGTTTTAGGCAACGAGGAGCCGATTGCCGCCGAGGTAGGCAGAATTGCATCTGCGGCGGAATTCTATGATTTTGATTCAAAATACAACAATCCCGAATCAAAGCTCTACATTCCTGCCGATATTCCGCAGGAGAAGAGAGACGAGGTCAGAGCAAAGGCGCTAAAGGCATATAAGGCTCTCGGCTGTGAGGGACTCTCCCGTGTGGACTTCTTTATAACAAAGGACGACGGCAGAGTTTTATTAAATGAGATTAACACAATCCCCGGTCAGACCTCAATCAGTATGTACCCAAAGCTTTTTGAAGCTATCGGAGTTTCATATCCCGAGCTTATTGACCGATTGATTGACTATGCTCTTAAACGCGGCGGAGCATTTTAATCATACTGTTTTATGATACAGACGCCGTATTAAGCTAAACGAATTAACATCACACCTTGTTCGGCTACGCAGGGATACAGTGATTATTTTATCTGTTTGTAGCCGGAAAGGCTGTGTAAATTATATGCGAGAAGAAATACTGCTTGAAATAACAGGAACGCAGAGAATAGATGATCAAAGCGATAAAATTGAGCTTACAACAGTCGGAGAGATTGAGGAAACAGACGAGTCCTACATAGTGTATTACACAGAGGAGCAGGAGCCTCCCCTTTCTCCCGTTGAGGCTACGGTAAAGATTTATAAAAACGGAAGCGCCGTTGAAATGACGAGGACAGGCGCATATGACTCCTGCCTCATTATAGAAAAATCAAAGCGTAATCTTTGCCATTACGGCACACAGTTCGGAGATATTCTTATGGGAATATCGGGTCACTCCATTGAAAGCGAATTTAACGGCCGCAAGGGCTGCTTTAATTTCGGATATGACATAGATGTCAACGGAGCACTCGCCTCACGCAACGAGGTAAAAATGATATTTAAAAAGAATCAGGAGCAATAAAAAATGTCTAAAATAGTTAAAGAAACCGAAAATATATTAAAACAAAAAATTCATTCAGCTATAAGCGCCGCAATCAAAGACGGAGATTTACCCGAAGCCGAAATTCCTGATTTCATTATTGAAATACCAAGCAACAAGGCAAACGGAGATTATTCAACAAATGCCGCCATGGCAGGTGCAAAGGCCTTCAAAAGGGCTCCGAGAATGATTGCCGAAAGCATTGTTAAAAATCTTGAGCTTGAGGACACGCTTTTTGAACGCGCCGAAATCGCAGGTCCGGGATTTATTAACTTTTTCCTTTCGCAGAAATATTACGGTGAAATTCTCAAGGATATTATTGCCTGCGGTGAGAGCTACGGTAGATCGGATTACGGTCAGGGCAAAAGGATTTTGGTTGAATTTGTATCGGCAAATCCGACAGGCCCTATGCACATAGGAAATGCTCGCGGAGGAGCAATCGGCGACTGCCTTGCGTCTGTTCTTGACTGGGCAGGCTATGATGTAAGCCGTGAATTTTATGTCAATGACGCAGGAAATCAGATAGAGAAATTTGCCACCTCTCTCGAGGTAAGATATCTTCAGCATTTTAAAGATGATATAGAGATGCCCGAGGACGCATATCACGGCGCCGATATAACCGAACACGCAGAGAATTTCATTAAGGAATTCGGCGATAAATATGTTGAGAGCCCTCCTGAAGAAAGAAGAAAGGTTCTTGTTGATTTCGCACTTCCTAAAAATATTGCAGGTCTTGAAAGAGATTTAGGAAGATACAGAATTAAATATGACAAATGGTTTAGGGAGTCAACGCTTCATAACGACGGCTCCGTTGAAAAAATAATTACCGCCTTAAAGGAAAAGGGCGTTACCTATGAGCAGGACGGAGCTTTATGGTTCAAAGCCTCGGAATATGGCAATGATAAAGATATAGTGCTTATCCGTGCAAACGGTCTTCCGACATACATTGTACCCGATATTGCATATCATTATAATAAGCTCGTTACAAGAGGATATGACAAGGCAATTGATGTTTTAGGCGCCGACCACCACGGCTATATAGCAAGAATGAAGGCGGCTTTAACTGCGCTCGGTCTGGACGCTTCAAGGCTTGATATTGTAATTATGCAGATGGTAAGGCTTGTAAGAAACGGAGAAACAATCAAGCTTTCAAAGCGTTCGGGCAAGGCGATTACACTTAATACCCTTATTGACGAAATTCCGCTTGACGCGGCAAGATTTTTCTTTAATCTGCGCGAGCCCAACTCTCATTTTGATTTTGATTTGGAGCTGGCGGCAAAGAAGTCGAGCGAAAATCCTGTTTATTATGTTCAGTATGCCCACGCAAGAATCTGCTCAATAATTAAGAAGGCTCAAAGCGA
>JBJEPL010000095.1:0-2646 GCA_051881215.1 Eubacterium sp.
GAAGATATGTCCACCGGAGCCGATGACAGAATTCTTAAAGGAAGTGGTGGTAGTATTATTATCTCTTGAACGCATAATAGAGGTATTCTGATGATTCAATCTTACCACCTTTGTTACCGTGCCGCCGTCAGCGTAAAGGGTGGTAGTGTATGAACACCCATCCGCCACACCCAGAAGAATTTCGCAATCCAACACACCGCCTAAGGGAAGAGTGCTGTCTTTATGAGTAGCGGTGGGATTGCTGTCTTCCAGGGTAAGCAGGGCACCAGGCGACTTGGAAACGTAAAGGTAAATGTAATCAGTTAATGGCATTTTTGCTGAGAGAACATGACCGTTAAGGTCCAGCGTAAGCACCTTATTGGTTAGGTCAAGCATACTTGTAATCTGTATGTCGCTAATCAGCTTTATGGAGGTCATTCCTTCGTCAAGGGCAGTCCTTAATTCAGCCTCGGTTTCTACGCCGGTCTTTACCCATTTTGCTTTCAGCGTGAATAAACCGATGGTGTTTTCCGGGACAGCCGTTGAGAAATCGTATAAGTTATCGTCCTTATACCAGCCCATAAACTTGTAGTTTTCCCTTGTGGGGTCGGTAGGCTTAAGTGCCGTTGCACCCTTGGCATTTACAAGCCACTGGGGCGGAACAGCGCTGCCGCCGTTAGAGTCAAAGTAGACGATTTTGTACGGGCTGGTTACATTGCCGTAAACACCGTTCTTGTTTTGGGTATTCGTAATACCGCCGTAGAAAACACCGCCGCTGATGGTGCCTTGGTTTTCAACTAAATCGTAAAATTTAGTGTATTTAGAGGAATCTGTATTTGTAATTTCGGAAATAGAATCGAAAAAATGATCGTCTACAAAGCATTTACCGTAAACACTACCGCCGTCTGCAATCATATCGGCATTGGTAAACAGCCAGATAGCGTCACCTCTACTGTCACTTGCCGTACAATTCTTAATAGTGCCGTCGGTCATAGTGAATTTGCCGTAAAAGGCAAATACTCCGCCACCGCAACCTATCGAATATTTACCATCATCGTTATAGTCTATTGCCTTGCAATTCTCGATGGTACCGCCGGACATATTGAATTTGCTCAATTCGTTACTTGCACTGTTTTCAAGTATAAGTGAACCTGAGTTTCTATCATATGAGGCGTTGCGGCTGACACCCACGCCACCGCCGCAATACGCAACGCAATTCTTAATAGTTCCGCCGGACATTGTGGATACGGTATAGTCCTCATTATACACACCACCGCCGACTTTTTTCGCTTGGCAATTGTCAATGGAGCCGCTTTTCATTGTAAAATAAGAGTCAAATAAACTATCATATCCATTGGCTACACCGCCGCCGAAGGTTGCGGAGCAATTTTTAATTGTTCCACCGTCCAATGTAAAAGTAGCAGTAGTATTTGAGCCGCTCGTAACGGTCACACCGCCGCCTTTATCATCTGCTTTACAATTATCAATAACTCCGCCGTTCATGGTAAAGGTACTGCCTGTTACCACGCCACCGCCGGTGGTTGCGGAGCAATTCTTAATTGTTCCGTCGGTCATGGTAAAGGTACCCATGTTGAAAACTCCGCCGGCATTCTCAGCACTGCAATTATCAATGGTGCCTTTGGACATAGTAAAGGTTCCATCGTTATATACACCACCGGCACCATAAGCTGCAGTGCAATCCTTAATGGTACCACCGGACATAGTACAGGTTGCGCCTGATTCGATAAATACAGCGCCTCCATACTCTTCTTTCTTTGTCCCTTGTACCTTGCAATTCTTAATTGTGCCACCGGTCATATTAAAGGCTCCGTTCTTATCGACATATACAGCACCGCCACGATATGTTGCCGTACAGCCATCAATAGTGCCGCCTTTCATATTAAAGGTGCAATTACAATCGACATATACACCACCGCCAGATGATGTTGATGCGCAACTATAAATTGTGCCGCCTTCAAAGTTAAAGGTGGAACCTACACTGACATATACAGCACCGCCACCGTAACTGCCACTAGGCGATGCAGTTATCACGCCGCCTGTCACATCCTCAGGCAGATCCTCTCGGGTTAATCCTAATTTTTCTAACTGCGCGTCACTATGCGTTGCATTCGGATTACTGTCCTTTATAGTCATTGTTCTGTTTTCGTAACCATCATATCCTATACGGAACCTACAGTTACTTTTGGTAAAGTAAATTACATGACCGTTGAGATCAATGGTAATGTTTTTGCCAACAAAAAATGCCAAATCGAGTGCATAGTCCCTATCCAGCTTTTGCGTGCCGCCTTTGTTCATCAAATTTGTAAATTCGGGTATGCCGCCCGGTTCTTCCTCCGCAAATACAGTTATCGGAACGCAGGACAAAACCAAGCATATTGCCAATACTATACTCAAAATTCGCTTTTTCATCATTATTCCTCCTAAGAGAATTTATATATAATGCCCACAAGGGCAACGGTTTTTCACCGTTACCCTATTGTGTTATATTACTTTGCAGAATGCTTTTTTCTTTTACTATAAGCTCCTGTAACGATAATCGCACCGCCGCAGGAAAGGAGAAGTGCAAGCCACAATGCCGAATTAACGTCATTACCTGTTAGAGGTGATTTTGTACTGTTATTTTCAGCCTGTAAAGGCTCGGCAGTG
>JBJEPL010000095.1:2746-17887 GCA_051881215.1 Eubacterium sp.
TCATTCTCTGCCTGCGGAGATTTTGTACTGCTATTTTCAGTCTGTAAAGGCTCGGCAGTGTCATTCTCTGCCTGCGGAGATTTTGTACTGCTATTTTCAGTCTGTAAAGGCTCGGTAGTATCATCCTCTGTCTGAGGAGTATCATCTACTGCTTTTGAATCACCGGTAGATGTAGCAGACTCTGTACCGCTCTCTGATACAATACTGATTGTCGCACCGCATATATCGCAGATGTTGTCTTTATCTTCGTCGGTGTGTGGCAGCTTGGGGATAACTATTCCTGAGGAAAGCTTTTGTCCGCAACCCTTGCAGTACGTATCGCCCGTGTAACCTTCTTCGGTACAGGTTGCCGCTTTTGCGCCTCGGATTTCCGTGCCGCCTGTATGATTATCGGGATCTAAATCGCCATAGGACTCACCGCAAATCTCGCAGATAGCCTTGCTTATACAGGTAGCCTTGCCGCCGGTATGCTCATGAAGCTTTGAACCGCAATCATCGCAGATATTGTCTTTATCTTCGTCGGTGTGTCCGTTTTTCACCGTTACAATTATTTGAGCCTGATTACCTGCTTTGTCGGTGGCAACGATTGTCTGTTCAGCATCTGCCGCAGACAAGATGAACTGATTGCTTGCGTCAAGCGGAACTTCTATGCCGTCTAATGTCACGCTGTCAAGATACTTATCTGTAACGGTAACCGTCTGTGCTTCGCAGTAGGTTTTGCCGTTTTCAACGCCGGATATTACAGGAGCAGTAGCATCAAGCACAATGCCGTTGGAATTGATATATTTTACATTGCCGCTTGTATCGGTCAGCCTTGCATAAATAACATACTCATTATCGGGGTTGATGCTGAACACATCGGTATATGCGGTAAAGGTGGCTGCATCAAGTTGAGCAACAGTAAGCTCTTTGTCGCTTAACAGGTATTCTATTGTAACCGCATCACCGCTGTTGTCGCTTGCAGTGATTGTTACCGTCTGGTATTCCTTAAAGAACAGGTCAAAGGTAATGCCGTTAAAGAAGGCTTGCCATTTATTTGTGTCAACCTTTATCTCTCCGGTTGGGAGTGTAGTATCCGGAATTTGAATCGTATACATAAATGCTTCTACAGAGCTGTCCTGCATTTTGTCCTTTACGGCGATTGCCTTAATCGTAGTCTGTACAGTCTGTGCTTCTGTTCCTGTTATGCTGATTGGTCCGGTGTATTCTGTACCGTTTGTACGGCTTGGTGTAGAGCCGTCAAGGGTATAGTAAATCTTTGCGCCCTCTGTTGCCGAGCTAAGCTCAACCGACTGATTGGAGGTGTAGGCTCCGTTTGCCAAATTTGCCTGCGGTGCCGCAACTGTATCTGCCGCACTTATGGTGATGGTAATAGTTGTGGTAAGAGACACTCCGTTATCATCAATGCCATCCGGGCAGGTAACCGTACCATTCAAGGTCACTGTCTGCTGGGTTAATATATCCGGGTCATAGCTTCCGCTTGCCGGTGTAGTTGTATTCCATACAACAGTCGCGCTTGTTGCTGTTTTGCCCACTGTCTCAATTTCAACCGTATTAGGCAAATTCATATCATCGTAGGAGGTACCGTTTGGTACTGTTTTCGGACTCGGTGCTGTTATGCTTAACAGCTTATCCATTCCGGTTGCAGGGAATGTATATGTTACCGTAAGTGTTCCGTCACTGTTTTTCGTAACGCTTGTTGCCGTGTTACCGTTTACTGTGGCTGTTGTAGAATCGGTAAATTCGTAGCCTTCGTTTGCTGTAAGCGTAACGCTTGCAGTGTAGATTGTATTGTATCCGGCCTTGGAATCATTTGGATTCCAGGTAACCGAAGGCGTAGTATTGCTTACTCCGGTGGTTGCACATACTGATGATGTATCTAATGCAGTATTAGCTTCCGGAGTATCAATATCTGTTATTTCCACGGTTGGAATCGTATTAATTCCATTTACTGCATAAATCATTCCGTCATCGCCTACGGTTTCAAGCCAGATTTTACAGTTCTCAAGATTTAAAGAAGATAAGCTGCAGGCAGTTTTAATCGGCTCTGCACCAATAGAGAATTCTTCGCCGATAAGCACACTGAAAAACCAATCCTTTTCGTCGCTTTCATCCTGCTTCTGTATGACATTTTTACCCTGTACTACAAGCGCAACCTTATCTGCGGAGCCCTTTTGAGCTTTAATTGTATCGGTCTTTGGATCATATTCTACTGTACCTATATCCATTGAGCTTCCGTCAAATCGCAGAGTCATTGCCTTATCCGATGCAATATTACCTGCCACCGGTCCGTCATTTGACGGCTTTTCTGTTACGGCAGATGAGAAAAGTACATTTGTCAAATTCAAATTTGAAGCAGGCTGAACTGCTCTCCCGTCGAGAACATCGTCGTCGTAGACAAAAGCGCCCGGATCAGCGACCAACGCAGAGTCGTCAAAACCATCGAAAGGCGAGCGCAGCCAAAAATCATTTCCGCTGCTCCAGTAACTATTCATGGCAAGTACTGTACTATCACCACTTCCTGCTTTTATGGTATTATATGAAAAACCATAACCGTCAGCTGCCAGTGCATACAGCTTATCTGTATTAGTATAGGTTTTAATGTTATTCGTGTCATACTTGTCATACGTTGTCACCGTGGTGGCATTCATCAAGCCCTGTTCGGCTGAGGTGAAATAGTTTGTATCCGTAGCCATATTCTGCAACGCCACACGGAGGTCACTTGCTCCGTAGTGGTTTGCGAATACAGTTGTACTGCCTGCAAAATCTCCATAACCTGTTCCTGCTTCATAATTATATGTCTTATCGTTTGTGATTGAACTAAACTGCTGTCCTGTTGCTATCGGACTTGCGGCAAAGATGATGGTATTATCTCCGTCTACACCGCTGTCTGCTCCCAGAATATACCATTCCTGTAAATAACCGTCATCGTTAATACCAAATGCCAGCTTGCCGATATTATTATCACATCCGTCTGCGTCCGGTGCAAATGTATCATCCATTAACTGTGCCTTGGTAGCATAGACTGACACGCTTGGCGCGGTGGTTTCGGTTTTATTAACAACCGTCACTGTAAACTTGGCACCTGTCTTTGCGTCAAAGTCATAGTTAGTAAGGTCAAATCTGATTATTACATCGGCAAGCTCGTAGGGCACTTCAAATGTTATGCTGTCAGAGTAGTCGTACACTGCGTCCGATTCAATACCCGAACCCTCATAAACACCGCTCCAGCTATTATCCCAAGTGCCAGTGCCGTCAGTGAACTTAAACTGATACGGGCCATATGCAACGTCAGTATATGTGATTTCATATACATTAGGTGAAACCTCTGTCATAAGGTTAGCCGGGTCAGTTAGATCCCAATCGCTTCCGCAGAGTTCTGGGGTTCCGGCTACAACATATTGAGAATCTTCGGCAAACACCATAGTCGGTACTAATGTAAGCACCAAGCATATTGCCAATACTATACTCAAAATTCGTTTTTTCATTTTCTTTTCCTCCAAAAAATTATTTATGAATTATAATTTATTTTGTAACAGCACCCGACCTTGCTTTCGGGTTGTATTTTGCAATAAAGAGTTCAAGGGTTTCCTTGAGTGTTTCCATTTGCGATTTCAAATAGAACTCATCCTCAAACAGTGCGTAATGCACACACGCTCTAATCAAAATGAAAATCAGCGGCGTCAGTTTTTCATAAGGAATACCCAGCTTTGGCTCCAAGCTCTTTGCGTATTCCGTATAACGCTTATCAACACCCGCAAAGAATTTTTTACCGTATTCTATGTATTTCGGGTGGGTATAGACCTGATACATAAGACGGTATTTTTTGCCGTGCTTTTTCGCCGTCCAATAGGGTATCTCATCTATAAACCGCCACAAATCCTCAACATCCGTGGGGGCTTTCGCCATAAACTCATCCTCTACCTTACTCATACAGTATTCGGTGGATTGAATGATAAGGTCATCCAAATCCTTAAAATATGTATAAATCATAGATGTGTTATATCCGCAATGTTTAGCCAAGGCACGAATACCCGTGCCGTGCAAGCCTAAATCGGCAAAGCCGTTAAAGCACTTTTTCATAAGCTCAACCTTTTTAGCGTTCCATTGCTCCTCTGTATAATTCGCCATCTAATCACCCTCTTTTATTTAAATCGTTCGTAACAAATAGAATATAACATATATTGGATTAAAAATCAATATAATACTGTAATTTATTATATTATTATTTCATGGATTTTGGCAACAAAAAAGAGCAGGCACGAATTCTGCTCGCAGACTGTCGATAAAGCGGTCTGAACCACTCCTTGCTTTGAAAGTCCGGACAAATATTGCAGATCGTCGGGGGGACACCGAGCCCCTACAAAAGCAAACAACGCAGTTATTACAAATCAACTGTAGGGAACGGGTTACCCGTGCCGAATAATGCGGACAGGGAAAACCCTGTCCCTACGGTGTATCAACAACATATTTATCCCAATAAATATTAATTTGTCTCATTTTTGAGTAGGGGGGTGGTTTTAATTTAAAATCACCCCTAAACTTTCTTATGCTAACAGTGTTTTTGTTCTTTTGATCGGCATATTCTGATAATCTCTTTTTGTTATGCCTTTGAAGATATAATTCAAAATCACAAAAGCTTTTAAATGATTATAAAAAAAGCCGGAGATTACTCCGACTCTTTTTCAATGTTTAAAATCTGAATGAGTTTTCCTCAAAAAATTGTTGATATACCTTTACACACTCAAGCTCTGTCCATTTGCATATCTTTACCGGAACCGAGTCAATGTCATATATTAGAGCACCTTTCAGCGAGAGTAAAAACGGTGAATGAGTAGATATAATAAATTGACAGCCATGGTTTCTGACGCAATCTTCTATAAAATATTTGAGGTCAAGCTGATTGGAGGGAGAAAGGCTGTTTTCTGGCTCATCAAGCAAATATAACGCATCATCGGCAATGGCGTCTACAAAAAGAGATAACGCACTTTCACCGTTTGAGCGTTCTTCCACATTCCGCACTAAACGGGAACGAAGAAATTGGGATTGACTTACTTTTTTGCTTCGTGAGTCCACTACCTTTTTCCAACGGTCATAATCATCAAGTCCGTGAAATGTCGTGTCTGCGCTATCACTGTTATTTTCTAACCATTCCTTGAGTAAATCAGCTCTTTTATCATCAATTCCGTCGTTAATTCGGCGTATATCAAGAATTCGCTCAAATACATCATCGCTTGTAATAACAGAACTGTTCAGCGATAAGGATTTCTCTAAATCATAACTGCAAAGTTCAACATAATCGTTAAAAAAATCACTTCGATTGAAAGGAGTATTTCGCTTTAGCTTAAGCGTTTCGGCAATGACATTCAAAACAGTGCTTTTGCCGCTTCCGTTATTTCCGCAAAAAATTGTAATATCCCCAAACTCAAAATTGTTAGGTAAACCTCTGTTTCTAAACATTACGAATGGATATCTGCTTGTATAGCAGGTGCGGAAATTCTTTGTCTTAAATGTTGTACTATCAACATTGAAAAAATTTTCATCCTCTTCAGGTGAAGGGAAATGAAATGAACTCAAATAAACCATTGTTGTCACCTCCTAATATTGACTGAAAGTATGATAACAAATTTTTTACGCTATAATCGCATCAGCAGATTCAGCAGGAATTGATAAACGCGCCCAACGCCGGCAATTTCCATTCGCTCCTTGGCTGTATGAATATCTAACAGATTCGGTCCGAAGCTAATGCAATCAAGACCTTTTAATTTGCTGCAAAAGATGCCGCACTCAAGTCCTGCGTGAATAGCAACGATTTCAGGCTCTGTGCCGTATTGCTCGCAATAAACCCTTTTGCAAAGCTCCTGCAATCTTGAATTCTTTTTATATTCCCAAGCAGGATAATCCCCAAAAGCACTAACCCTTGCGTTGAAGCTTTTTGCAAGGCCTTCAATCTCGTTATGAAGAGCAAGCTTTTCTGTATTAACAGAGGAACGAAGCGAAAATGTAATAACAATTTTTGTGTCATCGGTGCGAATTATGCCGAGGTTTGATGATGTCTGCACAAGACCCGGAATCTCCTTGCTCATAGCTTTAATCCCGTTAGTAACGCTTGCTAAAAAGGGTATTACCGAGCTATCAAAACCTGCCTTAAAATCAACAGGCCTTGTAAAAATATTCAGGCTCTGCTCGACGCTTGAATATTCATTTTCAATTTCTGCCTTGCAATCTTCAACAACCCTTTGAACAGCTGCAACATCGTTAGTATTAATTGAAGCATAGCACTCAAAGGGGATAGCGTTATCCTTTTGCCCGCCGTCAATGGACACAAGCTGTATATCGGTTTTTTTGCTGACAGCATCAAGGATTTTGCCCATAAGTATTACTGCATTAGCTCTGCCCTTATCAATTTCAACGCCGCTATGACCACCCATTAAGCCATTAACAGCAATTTGAATACAGTGAGAACAGTCCCTTTTGCTATTCTCTTTTTCAATTTCTACAACTAATGTTTCGCCGCCTGCGCAGCTAACAGTGAACTGCCCCTCGTCCTCGGAGTCGATATTGAGCATATATTTACCTTTAAGCATTGACATATCCATTGCATTAGCGCCAAGCATACCGACCTCTTCATCGGTAGTAAATACGCATTCCAAATTTGGATGAGTTATGCTGCTTGAGTCCAAAACAGCAAGTGCCATAGCAACTGCTATTCCATCATCGCCGCCGAGAGTTGTACCCTTTGCAAAAACATATTCGCCGTCACATTCAATCTCTATGCCTTGATTTTCAAAATCAATATTTGTGCTTTCGTCCTTTGCACAAACCATATCGAGATGCCCCTGAATTATAACGGTGCTGTTGCCGGTGTAATTCGGAGAAGCGCTTTTCTTTATCACAACATTGTTATGGCTATCTCTAAAGTATTCAAGCTTATGCGCCTTTGCAAAATCAACAACATAATCCGCAATTTTATCGGTATGATACGAGCCATGAGGAATACTGCATATTTCCTCAAAGTAACGAAAAACATTCTTTGGCTCTAAATTATCAAGAATCATAATTACCCCACATTTCAAAAGCATTCTGATTACTATTATACATATTCTTACAAAGCCTTTAGCATTAAGATTTTAGGTAAAATTTACACTGATTATATTAAAACACAGCACAAGCAACAATACAAGTGCCAAGCGCAGTTTTTTTATTTCGGCAACCCTTGATTTAGCTATAAACAATTTGCAATATTTATACATATGTGGTATATTTAAGTGAAAAATTGATGAGGGAGAAATTTACCATGTCACAAGCATTACCAAAAAAGAAAATGTACCGTTATTGCCTGGCGGATATTGCCAAGGGACTTTTTAACGGTATGATAGGAAATTATTTGCTCTACTTTTTTCAGCCAACGGTAAAAAGCGGATTGCCTAATCTTTTGCCTCAAAACAAATTATTGGGATTTATAACAGTTATGGCGTTAATTACGGGTGTCGGCAAGGTTGTTGATGCAGTTACAGATCCGATAGTTGCAACTCTTTCGGATAAGTGCAACCACAAGGACGGCAGGCGTATGCCGTTTTTACGATTTGCGGCACTTCCTTATGCACTTTCTCTGCTGCTTATTTTCTACGCACCATTTAGCGAAGGCTCTGTAGGCAACGCAATTTGGGTAGGCTTCTTCCTTGTTGCATATTATGTTTCATATACATTCTTCTTCATTCCCCGTAACGCTCTTGTGCCGGAAATTATTCCCGATGCTAATGTGCGTGTCGGATACTACACTGTCAGCACGGTATTCTTTATGGGATCAAGTGCCTTTATGTATGCTGCAACTCTGTTTGTTAATTTGCTCAAGGATGCAGGCTTATCGCCGTTGTGGGCATGGCGCGCAGTATTCACTGTTTTTGTTGCAATAGGTATTATTTGCCTATTAGTCAGCGCGTATGCATTTAATGAAAAAGACTATGTTCAAAACAGCACAAGGCCTAACGACTCCTTGATTAAATCCTTTGGTATAGTTTTAAGAAATCGTAATTTTGTAATTTTCAGCCTTGGAGATTTGTTTAGCTATATTTCCCTGTGCTTCTTTGAATCGGCAATGCTGTATTACATAACTATGCTGTTAAATATTGAAGAGAGTCAAGTATTTTATGTTCTGCTCGCGGCAATCGTAACTGCAATTTGTCTATTCCCGATTATTGTTAAAATCTCGAGAAAATTTAACAAAAAAATGCCGCTGATTATAGCAAGCGTTTTATTCACCTTGGTATTTGCATTTATTTATATCGGTGATAAAATTGCCGCATTGTTTGCAGGACATGAATTGATAATCGGCATCATAGTGGGAATATTGGTTGCATTCCCGTTTGCCGCCATAAATATTCTTCCGCAGTCTGTTATTTCCGATATCATTCAATTGGATTGCCTGAAAAGCGGAGTAAACAGAGAGGGCATATTTTCAGCAGTTAAAACATTTCTTGAAAAAATAGCAGTAAGCGTTGCCATGATGATTGTGTCAAGCGTATTGGCAATCGGCGCTGTAGGCGGCGAGTCTGTCGGTATGCAGGGGGTTAAGCTCACCGGAGTGTGTGCCGGTGTATTCAGCCTGATGTCCTTAATTTTGTTTATTGCTTATGATGATAAAAAGGTTACAGAAGGTATTAAAAAGTATAGTAATACAGGAGATAAAAAATGAAAAAACGAGTTTTAGCGCCGGAGGAAAACAGAAAAAATGTTTCGGCTCAAGTGCTTGAAGGCTATGTTGATACACTGTCACAAATGATAAATTGTAAAACAGTATTTACTCACAATAACGAAAATCAAGCAGAATTTGATAAGCTTTATAAAATTCTTGAAGAGCGTTTTCCAACTCTTACGCAAAAGGCAGAGCGTTTGACCTTTGGCAGCGGATGCTTTGTATACATAATTCGCGGAAATAATGCCCAAAAAAACATTATGCTTATGTCGCATCACGATGTTGTTGACGGCGGTGAGGATTGGGTTACCGAGCCGTTTTGTGCAACAATTAAGGATGGCTCTATGTATGGCAGAGGTACTATTGATACAAAAACGCCGTTATTTGCAGAGCTGCAGGCGTGTGAGGAGCTGCTGAAGGAGAATTACTCCTTCGACGGCATAAATCTTTATATAGGTTCTTCCAATAATGAAGAGCTTTGCGGCGACGGAATGGTGCTGGCAACAGAGTATTTCAAAGAAAACGGTATTCACTTTGACGCAGTTTTCGATGAGGGTGGTGCAATCACTACCGGTATGGTTCCAACTGTTAAAGAAAAAAGCGCCATGGTTGCTGTCCACGAAAAGAGCAGACATATGTACCGTTGCACTGCCAAGAAGGTCCAAAAGGGACACGGTGGCTTAAATCAAACAAGCAACAACACAATTTCTCAAATGACAGCATTTATTCAAGAGGTTGAGAATAGCAAAATCTACAAAAGTGATTTATCAAGCGAGGTCCGCGGCACATTTGAGACTCACGCACCATATATGCAATTTCCCTTGAATATAGCAATGAGTAACATAGGATTATTTTCTCCGATAATTAAAAAGGTTATGCAAAAAATGCCCCCGGCAAAAGCAATGCTATCAACAAGCATTGCATTTACCACAATTTCGGGCGGCTCTATAGTTGACCCTCAAATTGCAGCGCGGGAGGTCGAGGCAACAATGTTTTTGCGTTGCGTCCGAGAGGATGACCTCTATCAAGGCCTTGAAAAAATCAAAAAAATCGCTTCAAAGCACGCGGTGGAAATTGAAGAAATTGAGAGAGATTATTGCCATCCGACAGATTATAAAACTCCGCAATTCAAGCTGTTGGAAAGCGTTATCAATGAGGTTTTTCCCGATGTAATTGTATCGCCGTTTCTTTTGGTGGCAGGTACTGACGCCAGACGCTTTACAGATGTTGCAGATAATATATTCCGTTTTGCGCCGATTGATTTAGATCAAGCGCAATATGCATCTGTTCACGGAGCAAACGAGCATATTAAAATCCAAAATGTCGGACAATGCGTCTGCTTTTATAAAGAATTAATAAAGAAATATATCTCATTTTTGAGATAAGGTGAGGAAAAATGAGTATTAAAAATGAGCCGAAAATCAAAACTCCTATAACCGTTGCAATCAGAGAACAGCTTGAGCATAGAGCTTTATGGATGTATCTTCTTTGCGACGAGGCAAACAAAAAGGGACTTCCATCAACCGAATATGCTCCCGACGCAATTAGGCGTTGCGGACTGTATCAGGGCGCGTTGCTTCGTGAAAAGGGAAAGAAGGGCGACTCTTTAAAGGGATTAAAAAAGTCACTTTTTTCGATTTTCGCACAGGTGATTTTTGAAATGAAAATCAAGCAATGCGATGACGACCACTTGTTCATAGATTTCCATTACTGTCCGCTTGTAAAGGCTTGGCAAAAGCAGGGCTGTACCGACGAGGAAATCAAAGTGCTTTGCGACCAGGCAATGTGCGGTGATCGCGGTATTGCCGAAAGCTTCGGTTGCGTGCTTGATCTGCCGAAAACAATTGCTCGCGGTGATGATATTTGTGAAATTCGCTTCCATCGCCCCGGTAAATAATTCATAGATGTGGCAGACAAAAAGCATTACGGCGTTTAACACATTATTTTTTAGATTTTGTTAAACCTGACAGACAAATCGTAATTTGCAAAGGCTGAATGCTATGAGAATGGAAACGAACAGATTGTATATACGCTCTCTTTATGAAACAGATTGGCAGGAAATAAAAAATATATTCATAGATTTTAATAATTCCAAATATGCTGTTTATGATATGCCTTTACCAACAGAGAATGAAGAAATAAAAGCATTGATAAAAAAGTTTGTTGATAGCAATATGTTTTTTACGGTTTTACTAAAAGAATCGGGGAATATGATAGGATATGTATGTTTTCATAAAGATGGAAATATATACGATTTAGGATATTGTTTTCATTCTAAATATCACTCAAACAGTTATGCCTATGAAAGTACAAAGGCTCTTATTGAATACTTTATTGCTGAATGCGGAGCAACCGGTTTTACAGCAGGAACAGCAATTGACAACACACCTTCTTGCAGGTTATTGGAAAAGTTGGGATTTGTTTGTGATTCGACTGAAACAATATCATTTGATAATGCTTTTCATTTTCAAGGTGGTAACTTTGTGCTAAGAGTGAAATAGACAAATTCCAATTTATTGATTGGATAAACCAAGACATTATGTTTTTCATACTGTCTTGGTTTTTGTTTCGGATTTTTTATTGTTTGTCACTAAATTTTAAGGTAGAGGTGGTTTTAAATTCAAACCGCCCCTACCTTTTGTTTTTACAAAATAAAAGTCCTGCTTTAAAAGCAGGACTTAAATTATATTAACCATTCTTTTGTTTTGCTTTACTGGATTTTACAAAAATAACGCCTATAACAAACATAATTAACGATACTGCCGACATTGCCAGAAATGTGATATTCAAACCGTGAATTAATGCATTTTCACCGTATGTGCTTTGACTGCGGTTTTGAACTAATGTCATAATTCCTACAAAAACCGCCGAGCCGATTGCACCTGATATTGTTCTGAAGGAGGTTAAAAGCGCTGTTCCGTGGGCAGTGTTTTTATCCTCTATGGAATCAACGCCCCATGTAACAAGCGGCATCATAAGACAGCCGATTGATATGTTTCTTATAAGATTGTATATTGCCGAAATAATAAGCGGTGTGTTCATTGTTATTGTAAACATTCCGATATTGCTTATAAACATAACTATTGCTCCTGCAATAAAGAGCTTTCGCATACCGACTTTATCATATATCTTTCCTGCAAAGGGGCTGACTACAGCCATTGCAAGCGATCCGGGCAGAGTTACAAGACCTGAAACTGTAGCGGAATAACCCATAATTGACTGAACATAAAGCGGCATTATGATTGACGAACCCATCATAACAAAATAAAGCATCATACTGCCTAAAACACTGAGAGTATAATCTCTATGCTTTAAAATTCTCAACTCCAAAAAAGGCTGACTCATATGTAATTGTCTTATCACAAATAAAACAAATGTAACAACTCCGATTATAAGCGGAAGATATGACCTGATATCTGCAATACCGTATGTACTGATATTTCCTACTCCGAGAGTTATTCCTCCGAATGCAAAAATACTGATAACAAACGAAATAATATCAAATTTCTTTTTTTCGGTATCAAGAACATTGTCAAATACCTTAAGTGCAAATATTAGGGATAAAACCATAATTGCGATAGTGATATAAAATATCATTTTCCAGCCGAAAGAATCAACAATAAGACCTGCAAGAGTCGGGGCGATAACAGGCGCCGCACCGATTGACAGGCCGTACCATCCCATAATAGTTCCTCTTTTTTCGGGAGGATATATGGTCAGCAAAACAACCTGCGCCATTGAAGTGAGTATGCCGTTTCCGCATGCCTGAAGAATTCTGCCTACCATCATAATATAAAAATTTGATGAAATAACGCAAATCACAAGTCCCGCGATAAAAAACACGATACCGCCTATATATAATTTACGGGTTGGAATTCTTGTAATTAAAAATGCCGTGAGCGGCATAATTATGCCCATGGCAAGCGAATAACCGCTTGTGAGCCATTGACCTGTTGTAACGCTTACATTAAGCTCCTGCAAAATCGGAGGCAGAGCGGTTGTTAACGCGGTAGCCATAAGTGATGTTGCAATGCAGCTTATAAGCAGGCTTATAAAAATAAGCGTCCGTTTTTTATTAGATAAACCGTTTTCATTAGCCATAATTTTAAACTTCCTAAACATATTATGATAATTACATTGATTTTTTATTATAACAACAAAATGTTAAATTATCAAGATGTCAAAGCATTATGAATTTTTACCGTTATGAATATGTCAGAGTGTTTCATAAGTTACTTTGCGGCATTTATTGAAAGTCCTGCGGCTTGTAGGTTTATACAGAAGGTATGCTCGAGAAGATAAGGCGCTAACTATAATTATTTATCATATGTTTGTTCTATTTTTCTGACTTCACTGGGAGATTGGGAGAATGTTTTTTTGAATTCATTTGAAAAATGATACGGGGAACTGAAGCAAAGCATATATGCTATTTTGTTTATGGGAACGGAGGTCTGAACAATCAGCCTGTATCCCTCCTCCATTTTCTTTTTCAAAATATACTGCTTTGGAGAAATATTCATTTCCTTTGTAAATATTTGATGCAGGCGTCTCGGTGTTATTTTAAAAAATCCTGCAATTTCATCTATAGATACCTTTGAGTAAAGCATCTGATGAATGTATGAGCATATTTCATCTATCAGACGGATATATTCACTTGCCATAACCTCTTTTTCGTCAAATGTATTCTCAAGCATCACGCTGTAAAAATAATTTAAAAAAAGAGCCGAAATGTAGCCTGAATTTTTTTTGAGGGTCTGCCCGTAGCGCAAAAGCTTATTAAAAGCAATATCTTCATTTTCACTTTGAGGAATACTGTATATTTTATTAAGCTCAAACTCTTTTGTGCTTTCGCCTGAAAAAAAGTTGACCCATCTGTAACCCCAAATATTTGAAACAGTTTTATACTCTTTAATATCATAAAAGCTGAAAAATGCACATTCGTTTTCTTTTAGTATTACCTTTTTACTGTTAAGCAATATAGCTCCCTGGCCCTGTATACATCTTATAAAGGCAATGGTATTTTGCGGATAATTAGCTTTTTCCTCATCATCACAGCAATGAAAATATTCATTATCTGCAAGTATTTTAAATACGCTTGCAACTTCAGGACAAAATATTTTTGAATTATTATATTGAGCAATATAAAAAGACTCATTTTGATACATAATTTAACTCCGATTTCTGATTTATGTATCTATTATACTTTATTTTGAATTTATTTACAAGGCATACTGCACTATAATAAAGTTAAGATAATTTGTGAGGTGTTTTATGCAGCTTTATTTATTTGACAGAACAGAAAAAATAATTCATTTTGATGATTTGGGCATTTTAAACGGTAAAGATGAAATAAAAAATACCGCCATGGCGTCTATGTCACAAAACGAAATATTTGTTTTTCAAATAGCAGTTGTTTCGTATTGCGATGATGTTATTGAAAAAATAGAAACACAGGGGAATATTGAGGTATCGTGTATCAACACAGATGTTGTCGATAAATTCGGAAAAAGAAAAACGCAGTGTGTTAATCTAAAGAAAAACATTATTCAGCCCTTGTTTTTTACGGTAAAAGCTGATAAAAACGGCGAAAGGCTGGAAATATGTAAAATAACAATATCATCATCTAAAGAAAGGCGCAGCTTTGATATGCTTTTTAACATTTCATCAGAGCTTGTTGAAAATAACGGATATAACGATTTATGGAGCCTTTCCCGTATAAGCTGGCTGAATTCCGACCTGTGTGCAGATGAAACCGTTGTAAAGCCTTACATATCTCCGTCAATCGAAGATGACCGTTTAACCGTTCTCGGAAGAGAAATTCAGCTTGGCAAAAGCAGGGCTGTACCGATGAAGAAATCAAAGTGCTTTGCGACCAGGCAATGTGCGGTGATCGCGGTATTGCAGAAGGCTTCGGTTGCGTGCTTGATCTGCCGAAAACAATTGCTCGCGGTGATGATATTTGTGAAATTCGCTTCCATCGCCCCGGTAAATAATTCATAGATGTGGCAGACAAAAAGCATTACGGCGTTTAACACATTATTTTTTAGATTTTGTTAAACCTGACAGACAAATCGAATTTTGTGAGGTGGATAATATGGAATGGTTTAATGCTTTTGGGCTGATTTTTGTTGCAGTCATTATGATACCCAATATTGTATTTGCGATTAAGTGCAAGGATGGCTTTGATAATAAGTGGAACAATAAATATGTTGAGGCCATAGAACAAGTAGGGAGATTCGGTTGTTTCGGATTCATGATAATCAATATCCCGGGAACTTGGTTCGGGTGGTGGTCTGACGAGTCATTTGCACTATACCTTATTGTAGATGTCATATTGGTGATGCTTTACTGTGCAATTTGGATCATTTGTTTTAAGAAAAACAGTGTTTTCAGAGCATTAGCACTCTCTGTTATTCCCTCAATTTTGTTCCTTTTTAGTGGAATTA
>JBJEPL010000096.1:0-5002 GCA_051881215.1 Eubacterium sp.
CCGATCTAATCTAAATTAGAAGTATTATTTATAGCATCAAGTACAGGCTTGAAATTAATAACACGAACAGTTGTGCTACTTGTAAGTGTTGAAGATAAGTTAGTATCAGGAGTATTTTCTGCAGAAGCACCACATACATAGACTGAAGGATTAACCTCAATAAGATAGCTACCGTTCCAATTAGTTGTATTATCAAATACAAGCAGGTTACTTACATGTTTACTATAATTATTGTACTTGGTAATGCTACCACCATCATTAGCAACCTTGATATTTGAATAGGTTGATGATACATTGGAAAGGATAGTGCCCTGATGGATACTCCAAGAAAAATTCCATGTTTTTTCACTGCTTGTGGCTGAACCTGTAGAATCATGCCAATAACCATCTAAATTAAAATTATTAGTAGAATTTGAAACATACAGAATATAACGATTTGCTCTTCCGTTCCATGTAATATTACCATCAAGAGCTACCATTATAGCTGTTTGAGGATTGGTTGCACCGCCGTCATATAACAGGGTTGCACCCGGTGCACGCATGTAATAATTAACCTTACCGCCTGATGGAGTAGCAGATGCAGTATCCGAACTAAGTCCAGTATCGGCATATAAAACATTCTTATAATAATCCAACATATCATCATAAGAATCATCTGCACTATATGAAGCCGTTGTGAATGTAGGCTGATAAATCCAAGCGTGCATTTTATATCCTTCTGCGGCGAGGTTAGCCGCTGGAGTAACAATATCAACGCTTGTGTTACCGCCGTAGTAATATGAATCATAAGCCTTGCAGGCAGCTACATATGCGTTATAGGCATTTGCCATATTAAGGTATATGTTACCGTCCATTCTTGACTCAAACTCCGCAATAGCACCTTTAAGAGTACCTAAATCGGAAGATGCGTCACCGGCAAAAGCCTGTGTAGCATTAACGGCACGGTCATAGAGCTTAACATTCTTAACATAGCCGTTAAAATAGCCATCACTGAAGCCATTAAAATTATATGTTGAAGTACCTATGTAGTATTTAGTAAAAGTGCTGAAGCTATCGGCAATTGTTGAAGGAACAAGTCCGTTTGAAGCAGTCGGATAATCGGTATCATAGGTTGCTTTAAAGGTAGCACGAAGCACACCGTTAATATAATAGCTGTACTGGCCGTTTGGAGCCATGGATACAGTAACATTATACCAGGTATCAGCCTGCTCTTCATCGGTAAAATTAGATGAAGTATAATCGCAATAGGTTGAGTTATTGAAATCGCTTGTGTAATAGCTTGATTCTGTTCCGTTGACTTTAGCAAGAGTCATCAAACGGCGCCACTGGTTAGTATTCGGTGTACCGCCGTTAACAGCAAATGTATTTGTTGTTGAACCGTCGCAGAAATCAATAATACGGCCGTTATCGCCGTTTGCAGAGCCTCGCTTATAATCAAACGAAATCGCGAAGCCTTTTTCGGAAGTAACGCCGCTCATAGGAGTTCCTTCAAGGATAAGATAGGAAGTATTGCCGTCAAAATATGCGGCATGCTCGGTGGAATCCCATGTAACATTACTGTTTGTTGCGATGCCTGTTGTTATATCCTTTGTAAGATATGAACCAACAAGACCTGTTGAACTTGTATCGGCAAATGCGTGAATAGAAAAGGCAGGTACTGTTGTAACAACCATCAGCACCGCAAGAAAAGCCGATAAAATTCTTTTGGAAAATTTGGTTTTCATAATGAAGCCTCCTCGTACTTGTTACCGCCGCCCAACTGCGTGCAAAGGCTTACTGACTACGCCTGTTACAGCGTTTTCGGCAAACGGCAATAAAGCATTTTTGCGTAAATAATACCATATAGGCATACTTACACATAATTAAATTTAACCGTCTATATATTATACTAATATAAAATTAATGTCAAGTAGTTTTTGAACAATTTGTAAATTTTTATAAAAAACGACAAAAAAGTAAAAATATGTCTATAATTTTTTTCGACGCAAAAAAATAAGACCCCTAAAACAGAGGTCTTAAATTCAGTAATTATAATTAATAAAATTACCATATAAATCAATGTACGGTGAAGCGGATTTAGACATAATTGCATAGTCCTTTGCATTTACCCAACCGTCATTATTTACATCGCACATCATAAGAGAAATAGCTATTTCATCACCGTCATCGGGTGAGAAGGTATATTCAAGCTGTGCATTATCGCAAATGATTGTAACGGTTTTATTTGTATCATTAACTGCCCAAGCAAAAGAACCTGCGGTTTCATTGCCGTTAATAGTTGCAGAGGTTAAAATAATATCGCTTGGCGCACCCGACGGGTCAAGCATGGCGTTAATGGTACCGCTAACGGTATATGTAACAGGCTCAATAATTAATTTAAAATTACCTGTAAGGCGGGAATTTAAAATTGAAGCGCCGATATAGTATGTCTCCCCTTTTGTAAGGTCGGCAGTTATTGAAAAATTTGTATCAAAGGAGCCTGCGTCGTCATTATACTTGAGCTGATTAAATGAGGAGTCGTAGAGATATCCGATTGTATCGTGGTTACCTGTTGAATAAAACTTAAAGGTACCGCTCACCTTTGCAGTATAGGGATAATAGGCTTTCATACCTGCCGGATTGATAGCTACATCATATTCAGAGCATTTAACAGACGGACAATTAAAGGGAATTGAATTTTTTACTGCAAAATAAAGCGGATATGAACCTGCGGTTGTTTCAAGAACAAAATCCTGCTTTTGAGTAACGCCGTCAAAGGCAAATGACTCATCGCCGATTGATATTACATTTTCACCCAAAAACAGTCTATTCAAAGACGAACAGGAGGAAAATGAAAACTGACCGACTGATGTAACAGAATCGGGGATGCTAACATTATTAAGATTTGAAGCGCCTGAAAAGGCATAGTCGCCGACAGAGGTAACTCCATCGTCAATAATTACATTTTCAACCTTTAGGATTATCGAATACCACGGCAATGAAACTGCGTCGGAATAATTCGTCATATCCCCCGTTCCGGTAATATGCAGGGTTGATTCAGCTTCATCAAAGTACCAATTGACATCATCGCCGAAAGCAGTAAATGAAAAAACAACGGAGGTTATAAAAACTGCAAAGGAAAGGACTAATGCAGAAAATCTATTTCTTTTCAAAACATAAATCTCCTTTAATATTTTATACTATTTATATACATTTACTATATCTTGTGCTTTTTGCTTGATTAGGTCAACAAGAGCTTGAGGCTCGATGACCTTCATACTGTCGCCGTACTGCATTACCCATGAAACAAAGCCGTCGCTTAAGGTTGCGTTAACTGTTGTTTCAAAATGAGAAATATCAACGGCTCTCAACGGGATATTTTTTCCGAATCGGTCAAGCATTTCCTCCTGCAGTTTAAGGTCGCACTGCAAGGTTACCTGACATTCCTCGCCGGAAAACATATTGAACATTTTTGCGCTGTAGTCCTGCGTATCGAATACATCTTTATAAGAGCTTACTTCGCTGAAGGGTCTTATATCCTCGTCAAGAACCGAAAGCTTCTTCATTCGGTCAATTCGCAAATTCATCAAATTATCATATTTTTCATTATTACAGATCAGATAATAGTGATCCTGCTTCCAAATAAGGGCATATGGAGAAACGGTAAAGGTTTTTTCCGTATGCTTTTTCTTATTTTGAACATCAATGCTTCTTCTTTTATATATGAATTTAACCTTCTTTTTATCGGTTATAGCGCCGTGAAGCTGGTCTATGATTATGTAAATCTCCTCATTATCGCACTTATTTGCGGCAGAGTCGACATATACTTGGCTAACCATACTTTCCGACTGATTAACGGAAACAAGCGTTTTAAGCTTATCTACGAGCGAATTTGTTTTTTTCGGTGTAATAAAGCCTGCGCTTGTTACCGCGTCGACAAGAAGCATTACCTCGGGCAGTTGAAATTTTCTTGATGCAATAAAAAATCCGCGCTTTGGTCCGCGAGTAGTCATTATATCATAGCCGATTTCCTTTAATGCCTCAATGTCGGAATAAATTGACTTTCTTTCGCAGGAAATTCCCTGCTTTTTGAGCAGGTCAATAAGCTCCGTTGATGAAAGCGGATTATCCTCGTCGCTGTACATCTCAAGCAACTTATAAATAGCAAGTGTTTTGACTTTTGATGAATTCATAAATTTCACCTCTTAACTGCATTATACTACAGTTTATCTAAATTTTCAACAATTGTACGAAAAACAGGACAACAGTCACCTGCTCCGCTTGCTCCGTCCTCCTGCATAACAACAATTGTATATTTCGGCTCATCATACGGATATACACCTGCAAACCATGTAATAAGCACTTCCCTGCCGTCGATATATATTCCGCTCTGAGCGGTAGCGGTTTTGCCTGCGCTTGAATTTTTATATTCTGCCGCGGCGGCTGTTCCATTGGTTACGACATAGCGCATATATTCCAATATTTTGTCACACACCTTACTGTCTATCAACGGTTTTTCGCTTCCATCAACAAAATCAAGAGTAGGCGGGTTATAATATCCGCCGTTTGCAAGGCAGGAAACTACTGACGCAAAGTGCATCGGAGAGTCCGTCAGCTTACCCTGACCGAAGCCGACAAGAGCAAGCTGACCCGATGATGCAAGGTCAGTTGAATCTGGGAATGTACCCGAATTGATAATCCAATTGCTATATAGCTCAAAGGTTTTACCGAAGCCGAGCTTCTGCGCAGTATCCAACAGCTTATCCTTTCCTATTTTCAATGCAAGATTTACAAAATAGCAGTTGCATGAATTTGCAAGCGCGTCCTTTATTCCCTGTAAGCCGTGAGGATTATTTGTCTGACAGTGAAAGGTTGTATCACCGACAGTAATACTGCTTGTGCACCGGTAAAGAGGCTTAATATTATTTTCAAGAGCGCAGGCGCATACCACAAGCTTGAATACAGAGCCTACGGCATACGGGCTTATTGCTCTGTTAATATAATCCTCTCCCCTGCTAACGCT
>JBJEPL010000097.1:0-17853 GCA_051881215.1 Eubacterium sp.
ATGTACCCGTTGCAATGGGAAAGGTTGATGAATCACGCTTGCCGTGGTCCATAACCGTTGTTACATCGGGAGGGAAAATACTGCGTGTGTTGTTGTTAACGGCAACGGCAGGATTTGCCCACCACAAAAAGGTTTGAGTTATGTCTGTTCGGTTATATAGCTGCGCTTTGATTTCTATATATGTACTGTCGGGATACAGCGTAAAACGAGCCATACCCTTAGTGCGAAACATATTTTCAATCTCACTCATTATAACGGTTGCAGAGCCGTTTTCATTTTCAAAATATGTATAGTCAACAGGATCAAAGGTGCTGGGTCTGTGGTGCTGGGGCCAGTTAAACTCAATACCGCCGGAAATCCACGGACCTGCAAGGCCCACAAGTGCCGGCTTAATTACATGATTGTAGTACACAAAATCATAGCCGTTTGTTTTATCGGTGGCTCGCTGAATTCTTCCGCCGATTTCAGGCAGAAGCATAACCTTTATATAATCGTTTTCAAGAAATACGGCCCTGTATTTTTTGTCGGTTTTCGTGTCGTAAATCTTATCTATTACAGGGTGGGGATAAACCTTACCCGATGAGCCCTGATAAACTCTTTTTTCAAGAAACATAGGATTTTTGTCAGGCTCACCTATTTCGTATGTAGGAATCACAACCTCTTCTTCCCAAGCCCTTACCTTTGAAAACATAATTTTTACCTCGCAAATTGAAAATTCAGCATTATTATATAGTGAAAATCAATCGAATACTTAAGAAAATCAATCCGATAATTTAGAAATCTTATCAAAAGAAAGCTTATCCTAAAATCAATCTAAACCATATAAAAGCCGTATATTTATTTTTCTGCTATTCCGTACAGTATAAAATCAAGAATTTTTTGAAGTATTTTTTCATGCCCGTTTATTACAAAATCAAAGCCCTTTCCCTCGCTGCTGTCTGCGCTCAAATAATTGTTGAGCATATTCTGAAGCAGTCCGTAATACTGAATTGCATCCTCTCTTGAAACGCCGCTGCGAAGCTTTAAGCTATCAACCGCCTGCATATATAAGTCTATATTAAAGCTGTCAAATTTTTCTTTGATTTCTTTAATTTTTTGGGTAAATTCGGTATCCCCTGTTAATATCATTCCGAAAATCAAACGGCTGTAATGGGGATATTTTTCAAAAAATCTATATCTTTCTTTCATATAGAGCCTGAAATCGGTTTTGAATTCCTTTCCCTGCATATATGAAATAAAGGTATCAACGGCCTCTTGCAAACAGCAGAGATAAAGAGCTTCTTTACTGTTAAAATTATGATAAACCAAGCCCTTAGAAATACCGTGCTCTTTACAGATACGGTTTATCGAGGTGCCGTCAAAGCCGTGTACTGCAAATTCTTCAACCGCGGCATACAATATTTTTTTCTTTGTTATTTGAGTTTTTTCTGTTTTTTTCACAATGTTCTCTTTTCTATATATTGACAATTCGTTTAATAAACATTATAATCAAATTCGTTGACCGCTCGGTCAATAATCAGTATATTCCGAATTACAATCGGTGTCAATTGTTTGTTTCGGAATAAAATAAAGGGATGAATTTATGAAAATCAATCTAAAAGACAAAACAACAAAAGAAATACTTATGTTTTCTCTTCTGCCGTTTGGTACGAGCACGCTTTACACCTTAATCGGAACAGCGTTAAATATGTATTTCACAGATGTTCTCGGACTTTCGCTTGCAATGACAAGTATTGTTCTTTCAGCAACAAAGATCTGGGACGCAATCAACGACCCTCTTATGGGAATGATTGTTGACAAAACCCATACAAAATGGGGTAAATGCCGTCCGTACATATTATGGATGAGCGGTCCTGCAATTATTGCAACCGCAATTTTATTTGCTCCCGTAAACTTCGGTCAAAAGGGAAACTTTATATACGCTATTGTAGCATATCTGATTTACTATACAGTTTATACCGCGCTTGATATTCCTTATCAGGGCTTGACTCCTCTTGTTTTCCCTGAGGATAAAAAGCGTGTTAAGGCTGTTTCATTCAGCAACATTATCGGTTCACTCGGTACTGTACTGCCTTCCGTTTTATTCTTTACGGTTGCCGGCTTCTGGGGAAGAGATAATCAGAAGCAGGGTTATTTCGGCGCCGCAATAATTTTCGGACTTATGGCCGCAATTCCGATGTTTATTTCTTTCTTCGGCATCAAGGAAAAGGTTTATATCCCTCCGAGAAAGGATAAATATATCGACGGACTTAAGGTTGTATTCAAGGATAAAAAATTTGTTTGCCTTGTAATCGCCGCATTCTTCTCTTCACTTGTTAACCTCGGTGCAATGTTTTTGCCTTATTTTGCAAAATGGAACTGCGCCGGTGTTATCCCGATAGACGATTTATGCAACTGGATTTATAACACCTTCGGCATATCAATTCAGCTTACAAGCGAGGGTCTTTTAACTCCTCTTCTTCAGATAGGCAGCGGACTTTCATATATGCTTTCCATGGCTCTTGTTCCTGTATTTCTTAAGAAAATGGATAAGAAAACCCTTTGGATCGGCGTTTCTTTCTTTGGAATTATTGCAGATATCATCTGCTTTGTAGTAGGTGTTTGGATTGTTCCTTACAACACCGTTGCAGGCGCCATTGTTTATACAATCCTCAGATTCTTCACAAACTTCCCTGTCGGAGTTATGGCTGTTCTTCTTATCGCAATGTTCTCCGATGTTGTAGACGACCTTGAAATGAAAACAGGAAAAAGACTTGAGGGAACAGTATTCTCATTCAGAAGCCTTGTCGGCAAAATCTCATATGCAATATTCAATGTAGTTATGCTCAATGTTGTTGATAAGTTCGGATATAATTCGGATTTAATGACAAAGCTTACAGACAATCTTGCAAGACCTCTTATTCAAAGCACAACAGAGGCTACAATCATCGGCGGTGTAAATTACACAACGCTTCTCAATGTAATCTTCTTTATGCTCACGGCTCTCGGCGCAATCGGCCTTTTGCTTCAGGCAATTCCTATGTTCTTCTATAAGTTCGACGAAAAGGCTCAAGAGGGCAAGCTCAAGGCATTCAGAGAAGAGAAGGAACGCAGAGAAATCGAAGAGCTTAACGCTATGGCAGAAAGCCAGAAGGCTTAATTCAACAGCGCATACGGCTGTTCAAGCCGAACTCATATAACAGAAAATCTTTGATAAGATAATTTAGGTAGGATTAATATATCATGTCTTGCTTTGATTTTAAGATAAAAAGAGTACCCGCGCCGTTTTTTGCGCCGTGGGCAGTGATGAATAAGCCGTTTACAGAGGATAAGCATTATTTAAAGGATTATTCTGTATGCTATGATATTAAATCAGGCGAGAAATATTCAAACCATATAGAAATGTCAGGCTTTTATACGGCGTCGATTATCAGCTACGGCGCCGATAAGGCAGGACGGCTTCGCATAATGCGCCATACGGTTTTCCCGTCATTGCGCCTTTATCCCAATGAAACCAGAAGCTCCTTGGATTATAACTTCGCCGGTATTTCATTAAAGGCTAACGGCTCCAAATGCGAAAAAGCAAAGCGGTTTGAATTTGACGGTATGCTTCATATATACAGCCGTCTCTCTTCTTTGGAAATCAAACGCACCTTATTTTCAGCCCAAGGCAGTAAAGCCTGTATTGAATGTATCGGCATTACAAACAATTCCAACAGCACGGCTGAAGTTGAAATAATCAATAATGATTCTCAAAAGCATATATCAAAAAGATACTCCGCAAACGGCGAAGGCTTCAAAATATTTACACAAACAGATACAAACGAGCGCCGTTTTCTTCTTAACAGCGGTGAAAGCAAAACAATTTGGGTTGCCTATTGCGCTTCGAAGGAAAATGAGCGATTTGAAGTCGATTTTAAATCCGAATATGACAAAAGAAGGTCATTTCTCGCTCAAATGAAAGAGCTTCTTGTTATTGATACTCCTGACAATGTGCTCAACACCATGGCATATTTTGCAAAAATCCGCGCAGCGGAAAGTATTTTTAAAACCAAAGCGGGACTTATGCACTGCCCCGGCGGCGGAGGATATTATGCGGCGCTGTGGACAAACGACCAATGCGAATATGTAAATCCTATGTTTGCATATTTAGGGTATCAGCCGGGCATAGAAGAAAGTCTTAACTGTTATTCCTTATATAAAAAATATTTATCTCCCGACAAGGCGCTTATAACAAGCATAATTGCCGAGGGCGACGGAATATGGCACGGTGCAAAGGACAGGGGCGACAGCGCAATGTACGCCTACGGCTGCACAAGATTTCTTCTTGCAAACGGAAATGCCAAAACAGCGCAGGAATATATCGGCGCAATAAGAGACTGCCTCTCCTATACAATTTCTCAAATAAACAGCGACGGAGTTGTAAAAAGCGATTCCGACGAGCTTGAAAACCGTTTTGAAAGCGGAAACGCAAATCTCTCCACCTCCTGCCTTGCATATGACGCCTTAATAAGCGCGTCAATGATGGAAAGGGATTTAGATAATCCCGACAAGGCATGCTTTTATGAGCAAAAGGCAGACGAGCTAAAAAAGGCAATAGAGCAATACTTCGGCAAAAATGTTGAAGGATATGAAACATATATGTATTGCAAAGAGGAAAAACGGCTTCGCTCATGGATTGCCCTGCCTTTGGTTATGGGAATTAACGAACGCTCAAGCGATACGGCAAAAGCGCTTATGTCACCGTTATTGAGAAAAAGCGAGGGTCTTGTAACAAGGGCCGGCGGTAAAACCTTTTGGGACAGATCAACGCTTTATGCCTTGAGAGGTTTGTTTTATTCGGGATTTACCGAGGAGGCATATGAGCTTCTTGAGGTATATTCTCACGCACGGCTTTTGGGCGAGCATATCCCATATGCGGTTGAAGCCTTCCCCGAGGGAAATCAGGCTCAGCTTTCTGCTGAAAGCGGTTTATACATAAGAGTATATATCGAGGGTATTTTAGGCTACAGGCCAACAGGCTTTAGCAAATTTGAGATTACTCCGCATCTTCCTGAAAAATGGCAATATTTCAATGTGAAAAGCATTACATTGTGCGGAAAAAAAGCTAATGTATATGTTGAAAGAGAAAATGATAAATACCGCATAACCGTGCAATGTGAAGATAAAGAATACTCTGCATTAGCGGAAAAAGCAGAGTTTGATTTAAAAAACAATTAAATCCCATAATTTTAACAAAACAGCAACGCACCGAAGAAATAATCTTCGGTGCGTTTTTACATTTTTATTTAATTTTAATCATCATCAAGAGGCTCTGAAGAATGAGAAATTATTTTTCCCGAAACCGCGTCTATGTCATACTCATATTCCGTTGTTGAGGTGATAAATTCAATTTCATACTGATAAACGCCGTCGTCCTTTTCAAGCTTTGCTTTTTTAAAGGTTACGCTGTCGGAGGAAAGCCCTGCATTATTAAGCGCAACTTGTTTAGCCTTGTCTACCCCGATATATTTTGAGCTGTTGGATGAAGCGGTAACGGCGGTTGTTGTTTTCTTTGTTGTCTGCTTTGCGATGATTTTTTCTTTATCATATGAAATAATTTTTCCGTTTAAATCAATTTCATATTCATATTTATATGACGAGGCTTTGAACTCAATATCATAATAGGATATACCGTCGTCGGTTTCCTTATGCGCAGATATGATTGATGCGTCATTTTTGGACACGCCCGAATCATTAAACGCAATTGCTTTAGCCGCCTCCAAAGTTATATTTGATGAGGATTTTTCCGTTGTCTGCAAAGCGGTTGTTTTCTGCGTTGTCTGCTTTACAGATGAAGAAGCCTCGGTTGTATTTTCTGACGGCTTTTGAGTTGTTGAAGCTGTAGAAGTCTGCTGTATTTGAGTCAAAGCCGTTGTATTTACAGAAGAGCTTATCTGACCTTCAGCCTTTTGTGTTTCTGCTTCGGTCACAACAGCATCGTCTTCGTAATCAGCATCAAGATCTCTTTTCAGAATTGTACCGTCAGACGCTTTAATTGAATAATCATACTCGTCGGTACCGTTTGCGTTAAATTCGATATCATAAACGAATATTCCCTTTTCATAATCCATTTTAGCTTTTGTAACAACGGCATTTTCCTCTGTAACGCCTGCGTCAATCATAGCAATGTTAAGAGCCTTATCAAGACCTATGGAATTCTTTTTAGTAACCTCGCAGGCATATACAAATGCCGACGCGCCGATAATCAACAATACAAGAATAACAGTTGAAATGATAAACGCTAATCTTTTTTTCTTTGTCATAATAAATTACCTCTCTTTCTTATTGCATGTTCATTATATTATGCAAAGATTAAAGAAACATTAGAATTTGAAAAATTAGATTACTTTTTCAAAATTTTAAAGCTAAACGCGCTTCCCTCGCCAACCTTGCTTTCAACCTCGATATATCCGCCGTGAAGCTTTGCAATCGTTGAAACCATTGAAAGCCCGAGACCTATGCCGTATTCGGAATCCTTAACGGTTCTTGCTCTGTCCGCCTGATAAAAACGATTGAAGATTTTTTCCTTTACGTCGTCGTCTATTCCGATACCGTCGTCCTTAACCGTCAGAATAACCTCTTTTTCATTTTGCTTCAATGAAAGATATATATTTCCGTTATCCTTACCGTATCTGTAGGCGTTTGAAATAAGGTTATTCATAAGGCTTGCAAGCAAATCGCTGTTGCCAAGTATCTTAATCCCGTCATCAATATCGCTGTGTATTGTGATTGAGCGGACACTGCGCAGCCTCTGCTCCTCGGCAACATTATTAAACAGCAAAGAAAGATTGACCTCTTCGGGATTAGGCAGTGCTTCGAGCCTTTCAAGGCGTGAAAACTGAAGCATTTGCTCAACAATATTTTTCATTCTTATGCTCTGGCGTTTAATTACGGAAAGCGCCTTTTGATATTCTTCTGCTGTTCTTTCCTTTTCAAGAGTAAGCTCGCTTTGCGCAAGAATTGTTGCTACCGGAGTACGAAGCTCGTGGGAAACATCGGAGGTAAACTGCTTTTCCTCCTCAAAGGAACGCTCCAAACGGGAGAACATTTTATTAAAGGTATCGGCAAGGGTATAAAGCTCGTCCTTGCTTTTTCCAAGCTCAATCCGTTTTGAAAGGTCGTTTCCGTCTGTTATGCTTTCGGCGGAAGCGTTGATTCTTCTTATGGGCTTAAGAAACCGCCCTGCGAGAAAATATCCGCCGGCAATTGCCAAAACGGCAAGAGCAGGAAGAATAAACAGCGACATATTAACAATCCTTGTCAAAACCGTTTTATTTGCATTTTCATTTACCTGCCCGAGAAGTATCAGCCCGTCTAACCGGCTTCCCTTTAGTGATATATTATATACATAATATTTTTCATCATTATATGAAATCCTCTGTATTTTGCCGTCAACTGAAATCTTTGAGCCTGTGGGATTTTCGCCGTAAAGCAGATTGCCTTGAGAATCATAAAGAGATGTATAAACCCCCCGGCTTTCATTTAAAAAGTCATCGTCGATTTCAAGATATCCGCCCTTATACTGAATATAATGATCCCCTATTTCCTGCTCCTTATCATTAATATCCTCGCAATATTCAATCTCCTGCGAATTGATTTCAACTGTGTTTACCAATGTCTCTTTGATATCCGTATAAAGAACAGAACGGCTTATTAATAGCATTAAAGCAAGCATCATAACGGTAATCAAAATTATCAGAGCCGAAAACCAAACGGTTATTTTTGCCCTTATTGATAAGTTTTTCATTTCTCCTCCTTGAGGATATATCCGTGTCCTCTTACGGTGTGTATAATTTTGCTGTCAAAACCGCCGTCAATTTTCCTGCGAAGATAGCTTATATATACATCAACAACATTTGTTCCGCCCTCATAATCAAAATTATATAAATTATTTTCTATCTGTTCTCTTGAAAGCACCTTATTCTTATTTCTTATCATATATTCAAGCAGAGAAAACTCTCTTGCAGAAAGGTGAATTTCCTTTCCTGCTCTTGTAACTGTTTTTGACAGCGAATCAAGAGAAAGGTCGCCTATTGTATAAACATTTGTAGAGCTTGATGTGTTTTTGCGCGTCATTGCCCTTATTCTTGCAGTCAGCTCGGCAAAGGAAAACGGTTTTGTAAGATAATCGTCGGCTCCCAAATCCAAGCCCTTTACCTTATCCTCAACCGAATCTCTTGCGGTTAAAAACAATATCGGCGCCGTTCCGTGTGCATTTCTGTACTGTCTGACTGCTTCAAAGCCGTCAAGAACAGGCATCATAACATCAATGATTGCGGCGTCATATTCCGCACTCTGCAAATAATACAAAGCGTCCTCCCCATTAAAGCAGGCGTCTACGCTGTAGCCCTCTTCCTCCATTTTCTGCTTTATGATAGCGTTAAGGTCCTTTTCATCCTCTGCTATAAGAATCCGCATAGCATTCCCTCCCTTTGCTTATAGGTAATAATACGAGCCTTTAATATTTTCTTTATACTTTCTATTTTATCACAAAAACATTAAAAATAAATTAAAAAAACGGACTGAAAATGATTTATTTCAGTCCGCTGAACAGTATTGATTAAATATTTTCGGGCTTCTTATCCCTTGTCATAAGCCTATTTACCGCATCTAAAGGCTTTACACCGTGATTTATTACGGCGTTTACCATTGATACCAAAGGCATTTCAACCCCGTATTTTTCAGCAAGCTTTATTGCGGCAGGCAAGGCGTTGATACCCTCAACAACCATTCCGACCTCCTCAACAGCCTCCTTTGGCGTAAGTCCCTGACCTATTAAATAGCCTGCCCTGTTATTTCGGCTGTGGCGGCTTGTTGCCGTAACAATCAAATCTCCTATGCCTGCCAATCCGAGAAAGGTCTCCATTTTACAGCCCATAGCCATACCCAGACGGCTGATTTCCGCAATGCCTCTTGTTATTATTGCCGCATTGGAATTATCTCCGTAGCCAAGGCCCATTGATACTCCTGCCGCAAGCGCAATTATATTTTTTAATGCGCCGCAAAGCTCGACGCCTTTTACATCGCTGTTTGTATACACTCGCATGCAGGTGTTCATAAATACGTTTTGAACCTCCTGCGCCGCTTCAATATTTTCGCAGGCGGAAACAATTGTAGTCGGCAAATCGAGCGCAACCTCCTCTGCATGGGTAGGACCCGATAGGGCAACAATGCTGATATTGCTTTTAGGATTATATTTTTTGAATTCGCTGTCAATTATCTGCGACATGGTAAAAAGCGTGTCCGGCTCGATTCCCTTTGCAACATCAACAACAATTTGGCCGTCGCTTATATACTCCGCCGCCCTCTTTGCCGTACTGCGCACATAAACGGATGCAACGGCAAAGATTATTATATCCTTTTCCCTACAGGCTTCTTCCATATCGGCAGTATATGCTATACTGTCGGGAATAACGGCGCCTTTAAGATTAGGATGAATATTGCTTTTTGAAAGGGCTTCAAGCTCCCTTTCAACAGCGGACCACACCGTCACATCATTATTTGTGTTTGCAAGCATGCGGGCTAACGCTATACCCCATGTGCCAGCGCCTAAAACTCCGATTTCTTTCATAATCTCACCTTAACTATTGTTTGCAAGACTATAACATAAAATCATATACAAGTCAATCTCACCGGCCTTGTTAAATAGCTCAAGTTCCATTGATGCTTGCATCAATTAATGAAACAGGGTGCCCTATCGGACACCCTGTTTCATTGGTCGAGGTGACAGGACTCGAACCTGCGGCATCCTGCTCCCAAAGCAGGCACTCTAGCCAAACTGAGTTACACCTCGTTATTACAATATGCTGTTTTCTTAATGCTTGAACATTTTAATATATAAATCATATTTTGTCAAGTATTTTATTATTTACAGGATTTGGGTTATCATAAAATACAAAAAAGTGTTGACAAATCAGTTAGGATATGCTAACCTATATTTAGTTAGTAAAAACTAACTTTTTTACTTTCACTCCTTAAGTTAATAAAAAACCGCAGTCCCTTAACTATCCTACATCAAACTATCGGGTCTGCGGTTTTTTATTTTATGATTTAATTGAAGGTGTAATAAAAATAATTTGCAATATTAAGTGGCTTAAGACGGTAGAAAAATCTGAAAAGCGGCTTTTTGATTTTTTCATTTTTATAGTCAATATTGTTTGCGCAAATAATTTTATACTCTTTAGGCGGATTTTCAAACTCAACTGTTCTGCTTTCGCCCTTGAGCAGGGAAAAATAATTGTCTTTGGGAGGCTCGTCGGCTTCTATGCAAACGCTGTAAGCAAAATTATCACTTGTCAGCTTCAGCTTATTACCCTCCAAGGAGGCGGTTATATTTGCCCTTTTCAGAGGCAGACGGCTCGGTGCATCAAGGATTTCTGTTATAACGGTATCATTGAAGCTCAAGCGAATAAATGAATTTTTAGGCGGAGTAACAGTTGTTACTCTTTCAAAGCTGTTGGGTTTAAGGCTGATGCTGTATTGCTTTTCGGCAATTACAGCGCAGTCAAAGGAGCGAAGCTCTAAATGAAGCATGAGCTTAACAGGCATCAAAGTATCATTGTGAGCAAAAATCTCCGCTCTTCCCTTTTCCTTTTTACAGGTTACGGTAACAGGAGCAAAAAACTCCTTGGCATTATACTGAAGCGCTTTGGGAACGCCCTCGAAATCGACGCTCGACCAGCTCGGGCAGTTCCACACATCATTGAACTGCCAGAAAACAGAGCCGTTGCATCTGCCCTTATTCTGCCTGAAATGAACGGTAGCGTTTTTAATGCACTCCGACTGGACAATGCCTGTTAAATACGGCAGATATTCAAACTCCTTGGGCTGATTGAACATTTCGGTAAGATAAAACAGCATCTTCTCATTTCCGCCGACGCATTTCTGATGGCGGTTAAAGCTGTCGGAGGTTATTGAATACTCGCTTTTATCGGCGAAGGTTTTTATCGCCTTCATGGAAGGCAGAGATTCAAGACCGAATTCGGACAAAAAGCGGGAATATCTTTTCTGATAATAGTCAAGCTTTTTAAGCCCGTGCCATACATTCCACATATGTGTATCGCCGTCATCATCGGCGGTATTATCCTTGAAGCAGTCCTTTCCGACAGGCGAGGTCGGGATATAGCATACCTGCGTAAGACCGCTTATATAATCGGGAAGTGTTTTATAGAAAAATTCCTTATAAGCCTTCACGATTTCAATGCCTCTCGGAAGGTATGAAAACATCGCTTCAATCTCGTTATTACCGCACCAAAGGGCAAGGCACGGATGAGTATTCATTCTTAACACATTAACCCTAACCTCTTCAAGGACATTTGAAAGAAAGTCGCTGTCATAAAGCGGATACATCTGGCAGGCAAAGCAGAAATCCTGCCACAAAAGTATTCCTCTTTCATCGCACTGCGATAAAATATAATCATCGGCATAGCTTCCGCCTCCCCAAATTCTCAATATGTTAAAGTGTGAGCTTTGGGCAAGGTCAAGATAATAATCAACGGTTTCCTTTGAGCAATCCTCGGGAATTGCGGAAAAAGGAATTACATTGGCTCCCTTGGCAAAAATTCTTTCACCATTAAGAACGAAGCAGAAATTTTCGCCGTATTCATCCTTTTCTCTGTCAAGATAAAGGCTTCTCAAGCCGATTTTTCTCTCAGCCTTATCGTCGTTATTTTCAAAAACCACGGTATAAAGTGGCTGAACTTCCCTGCCGGACAATTCTCTCGTATACCAAAGCTGAGGATTTTCAACAGTAAAAACATTATCTTTCGGATAAAGCTTTTCGCCGTTTGGCGTAATTATGTAACAGCTTTGTGCGTTATCGGCGCAGACGCTTACAACGGCTTTCTCCTTTGTTGTGTTCTGCGATATTCTTATATTCTCAATTCTGTTATTGAAAAGCTCTAAACCTATATCTGAAATTATACCGCAGTAAGGAACGCACGGACCCCAGTCCCATCCGAAGTGGCAGGCAGGCTTTCTTATATAAGGAATACCGTCAACGCCGTTATTATTTTTTGGCAGAGGCTTTTCATTCTGCTTTTTTTGTATGTATTTATATGCAGAGTAAAAATGGATTGTTATTGTATTTTCACCCTGTTTAAGATACTGCTTGATATCTTTATCAACGGGGATAAATGCGTTTGCGCTTTTAAACGCCTCTTTTCCGTTTATATAACAGGTGCAGATTGTATCAAGGCAGCCGCATACAAGATGAACTGCATTGAAGCTCAAATCCTCTTTGTCTATATCAAAGCGCCTTGTAAATTCATAATCGTTTTCGGCTGTTTTGAGCCCCTCTGCTCCACTGCCGGAGATAAGCGGATTTTTAATTTCACCGCTTTTTATAAGTGCACCGAAATCGCTTCCCGGTACATCGGCGGGATACTCTTTTAAATTGGAACAGTTTTTCAAAATCCATTTTCCGTTTAAGGATATTTTTTTCACAATATCACCTCGCTTTGTATTGTATCATAAAATTGACATAATTACACCATAAATATACAAATTTCCGTCTTTTAATTCGTCTATTCTTTACTTTCAAATTTTATTATGATATAATTGTAAAAATACTTTGAAATAATTATTACGGAATGAGGATTGGACTTTTCGATATGAACGAAGAATTAACGCAATACAGCGAGCAATTGACGCCTTATATTGAAGAAGCACAAAAGCGTTATGATACGAATGCCGGCTACAGAGTAAGGGCAAACTATTATGAAGCATACAGAAAATATGAAATCGACGACAAAATGGTTTTATATGAAACCTTTTGCGGCAGAGGAATATCCTGTAATCCTGCTGCAATTTTCCGTTATCTTTTAAAGGATGAACGCTTTTCCGATTTCACGCATGTATGGGTTCTTGAAAAAAACGAGCTGACCGATGCCGTAGCAAAAGAATTTGAAGGAAATAAGCATATTAAATTTATCGAGCCTTTTAAAGAGGAATATTTTGAATATCTTTCAAGAGCAAAATACCTTATTAACAACTGCACCTGGCAGAGATATTTTGTTAAAAAAGAGGGTCAGGTTGTAATCAACACCTGGCACGGAATTCCGCTTAAATCGCTCGGCTTTGATGAGCCAAACGGAAGAATATCGGCTGATAATGCCGTTCGTAATTTCCTTTTGAGCGACTATATTATAAGCCCTGTTGAATACACAACAAATCATTTCAGAAAAAGCTATCAGCTTGAAGGGATTTTTGAGGGCAAAATAATTGAAACGGGATATCCCCGTATTGATGAAACCCACCATGTTGATAAAGAAAATCTTGCGCATCTGCTTCATAAATGCGGAGTATCATATGACCCTAAAAAGAAGCTTATTCTTTATGCGCCAACCTGGAGAGGAAGCAATTTCAGAAATCCCGATATTGATATCGACGAATATGATAATTTCATAAACACCGTTTATAATAATGTTGATAAAAACGAATATCAGGTTTTATTCAAGCCTCACCATATTGTGTATAAAGCGCTTGCCGACAAGGGACTGCTAAAGGATAATTTTGTTCCGGCAACAATTGACACAAACTCTCTTTTAGGCGCAACTGACATTCTTGTTTCGGATTACTCAAGCATATTCTTTGATTTTCTTGTTACAGGCAGACCGATTATTTTTTATGTTCCCGATTTGAGCTCATACGCACAAAGCCGCGGACTTTATTTTCAGATTGAGGATTTGCCGGGTCCTGTAAGCGACAGCCTTGACGAGGTTGCATACTGGATAGGAAATATAGATAAATACGAAGCCTTTTTTAATGCTCAAAAATATACAGACGCTGTTAATAAATATGTATATAACGACGACGGTAATGTTTGCAAAAGAGTTGTTGACGCAGTATTTTTCGGCGATGAGAGCAACACGATATCGCTTAAAAATGATAAAATCAAAATTCTCTTTCATACCGACAGCATTCTTGTAAACGGCATAAGCTATTCCGTGTTAAATCTTATGAATAATCTCGATTATTCAAAATATGATGTAACCTTTCACGCAATAGGTTCTCCTGCAAAAATCACAAATTATCTTGACAGAATTAATAAAGAGGTGCGTGTTTTACACAGAACCTCTCCGAGCGTTATAGATGTTGAATGTGACGCAAGAAGCAGATACTGCCTTGATAACGCCGTAACCGAGCAGGACAACCCTGTTGTGTTCCCGTCGGAATTTTATAATTCGGAATTTAAGAGAAGCTTCGGCGACTGCAAATTTGACTATCTTGTTAATTTCAGCGGCTTTAACGCTTTCTGGACTTATATTTACCTTTCACAAAAAAAGCCCAAGCACATTATCTGGATGCACAGCGTTATGAAAAAGGAATACGACCGCTGCGTCCACGGTAATTACATTTTCCACCGTGAGCTTGACAACATATTTAAGCTTTACAAATATCACGACAGCTATGTAAGCTGTTCATATACAACAATGGTTGAAAACCGCAATGATTTGGCGGATGAGGATAATTATAACCGCTTCCATTTTGCAAATAATCTTATTAATCTCGAGCGCAAAACTCCGGACTGTTATAATATGGATATCTGCACGGTTGACGGTAAAAAAATGTTTGTTTTCAGCACAAACAGTAAATCAAGCTACGCAACCCTTGTTCCCGTTCCTAACGAGGATGATATCAATTTTGTAACCATCGGCAGATTATCGCCCGAAAAAAATCACTTAAATCTTATTAAGGGCTTTGCGCGCCTTTATAAAGAAAATGACAAGATCCGCCTTTACATAATAGGTGACGGTCCTTTAAGAGAGGACACGAGAAAGCTTATAGAAAAGCTGAAGCTTTCGGGCAAGGTTATTCTTACAGGCAGTCTTCCCGACCCGTTTACTCTTTTAAGGTACTGCCACTGCTTTGTTTTATCCTCGCTTTATGAGGGACTTTCAATGGTGCTTCAGGAGGCAAGAGCAGTAAATCTGCCTATAATAGCTACGGACTTCCCTGCTGTTCAGGACAGCATTAAGCCAAACGGTCAGCTCATCATAGGTATGGAAGAGGACGATATGTATTACGGATTAAAAGCATTTGTTGACGGCAAGGTTCCAAACGAGTTTAAATTTGATTTAGACGAATTCAACCGTGAAGCCATCAGCCAATTTGAAGCAAGTCTTTAAAGGAGGAGAAAAAATGAAAAAGAATATTAAATCCTCCAGAATGAGCTATAAAAATTTCACATTTGATGACAGCTTTACCCCTACGCAGTACAGCATTGAGCTTGCAAATCCCGTTAAAAATGATACGCTTCTCATTCTTTCGAAATCAAGAAAAGCAAGCCTTGAAAGAGTGAAAAAGATTGTAAGCGCTCTCAAGGGAAAGGGAATAACAATTTATGTCCGTGAATATTTTGAAAAGGATTTTGAAAAAATATCATATGTAACGGCTGTTACAAAGGACAGCGACGAATACTATAACGCGCTTGCAACAAGCCAATATATATACATTGACACCTTTCTTTATGCAGATTTCATCAAAAAGCCGGGGCAGATTCTTATAAATCATATAACTGCAAAGCCATCTAATGTTAAAAACAGAATCAATATCTGCTCTGCAAAAAGCAAATCCGATTATTTTATTGATAAAAAGACCCAAGACCAAAGCATTACCTTTGAAGATTTTTTGGGCAGGCTTTGTGAAAAAAATCTCCCTTCAAAGCAGGCAAAATCCGATAAGAAAAAGCTGCTTTTCATACTTAATCTTGAATATTTCAACTCGCTTTACTGCACCTTTGAAAACATAACTCAATGGCTTGATTACGAAAAATATGATGTAACCATGCTCTTTGACTGGAAATATGTTGAGCAGTACGGCGAAAGAATCGGCAGGCTTGACGACAGGATAACTATTCTCGCAAAAAAAAGGCGTATTCTCTGCGACGAGGAAACAAGCAAGCGCCTTGCCTTTTTGAAGAATGAATATAACTTTATCAGAAAGCCTAAAAAAATCAATGCTTTTCTGCCGGAGGATTTATTCTTAAACGAGCAAAAGAGATTGTTCGGCGATGTTAAGTATGACTTCATTATAAATATGAAGTATGATGTATTCTACTGGCGCTGGCTTATGGAGAGTATGAACGGCAGGCTTATATCCGTTGATATGAACGACTACACCGGAGTAAAGACGCCGTATAAAAAGGGTAAAGCCTTTTATATGGGAAGAAACGATGCAATTTTGTTTATGTCAAAGGATGCAATAGACAGCGCCGTTGACTTTAAGAAAAGGATTTTTGCTAAAAAATCAAGCCTTCTGCCGTATATACCGATAAAAAGCAGAGAGAGTCTTCCCATTGAAAAAAGCACAAATATTAACGGCAGGGATTTGCTGATTATAAACTGTAATCATCCTGTCGGCCTTGATTCTCTTTCGGTAATATTGATTGACCGCTTTGAAAGCAATAGCATTCCTTATACGGTCATTGATAACCGAATGACTGATGAACAGGCGGTTTCTTTTATCAATTCGGTTGTTGAAAAGGAAAACGAGCTTTTTGTTTTTGATTTTTATAATGTTTTAAGCAAAAATTCAGTTCAAAGCATAAGATCAAACGAAAGCATACATTATTACACAATCAGGCAGCCGTACTATTATCTGCTTAACCGTCTCGGAGCCTGTTATCTTTACGGCAGCGGGGATCCGGGTGTATATTACGAAGCAAGGCTTTGTAAAAAGAATACGGTATTCTGCGATGAAAACGCAAACGAGCTTTCGCAGATTAAAACGCCTGTTTATAAATTCAAAACGCTTGAGAATTTGAACTGATATATTGCCCTTGTATATGATTTATAAACAGCTTTAAACCGCGGAGCCCTCTCTGCGGTTTTTGGTTTGAAAGGAATGACATTCAATGAATGCTCAATTAAAACCATATATAGTTAAAGCAAAAATTAAATATTCATCAAGTGAAAGCTACAGAATACGAAGCGATTATTACGACGCCTTTAACAAATATGATATTGAGGATAAAACCATTTTATATGAAGCTTATTACGGCAGAGGTATAACCTGTAACCCCGGTGGGCTTTTCAGATATTTGTTAAACGATGAGCGCTTTGCAGATTATACTCACATATGGGTGTTGGAAAAGGGGGATTTTCGCAGTCTTATAACAAGCGAATTCAAAAGCAACAGCCGTGTAAAATTTGTTGAGCCTTTTACAAAGGAATATTTTATGTATCTGTCAAAGGCAAAATACCTTATTAACAATGTTACCTGGCAGAACTACTTTATAAAAAAAGAGGGTCAGGTGGTAATCAACACCTGGCACGGAATTCCGCTGAAATCTCTCGGCTACGATGTTCCCGACGGCAATAGGGTTATATCAAACATTATAAGAAATCTTCTTTTTACGGATTTTTTAATCAGTCCCGTTGCCTTTACCACCGATAATTTCAAAAACAGCTTTAAACTTGATGGAATATTCCCCGGAAAAATAATTGAAGCAGGCTATCCCCGAATAGACGCGACCGTTAATGCCGATAAAAAGGAGGCTGCAAAGCAGCTTCAAAAATTCGGCGTTTCATACGACCCTTCAAAAAAGCTTATTCTTTATGCTCCTACCTGGCGCGGTGCAAAATACGGCAGCGCCGATATAGACATTGACGAATATGATAATTTTATAGATACAGTATATAAGCATATTGATAAAAATGAATATCAGGTGCTTTTTAAGCCTCATCAGCTTGTTTATAAAACGCTTGCCGAAAAGGGAATGTTAAGGGATAATTTTATTCCTGCAACAGCTGACACAAATGCTGTTTTAGGTATAACAGATATTCTTGTTTCGGATTACTCAAGCATATTTTTTGACTTTCTTGTTACAGG
>JBJEPL010000098.1:0-17738 GCA_051881215.1 Eubacterium sp.
CTCCAGTTTTCCTCGGTTGAGGCTTCAACGGGAATAAGACCTGCGTATTCTTTTTCAATATCTTCAAAAAACTTTTCGGGAAAAGCGGCGGTTATCCTCGGATAAGCGTATCCCTGTGACTGCCAGCTTCTATTTGCCTCGTTTGCAAACCTTATCTGTTTTTCGAGAGGCGGCTTATTATCTCCGAAAGGAATAAGCGGCAACGGGAATTTATCATACGGATAAGCCCTTCTGCCCGTTCTTTTTTCAAGCGTTTCAATTAAATCAATAAGCGCCTTTTGGGCAAGCTTTGCGCTTCCCTTTTTAGGGTTGATATAATTTCCGCCGAAGCCGTAGTTTTCTCCGTAGCTTTTTCCGTTAAAAATCAAAAGCTTATTTTCGGGATTAAAGCCCGTCATATAAAATAAATCATATTCTCTAACCTTATGATAAGGTGAACGGTCGGGATTCATCGAATGAATTGCATATTTTATTCCTGCCGAATTTGCAATGTCAACATAGCTTTTGGAGATTGCAGGATTATCAAACATTCTCATTGTATTGTCACATGGTAAATCGTAACGATCTTTAAGAGAGCGGTTTGTAAGATATGTCGATCTGGCTATATCCTCAATTCCGAAATTTTCAACGGTATAATTAAAACGGCCTGCGCCGACCGCCATATCTCCGCTTTTTACCAAATCAACAAGATTTTCAATTTCAGCGGCATTTTTCTGCTTTGCATAGCACTCGCTCAAAACCCATGAGGATTCTATGGCATATTTATATTTCTCGCTCTCCTGCGTTCTTTTATATGAATTATTTATGTACTGCTTTGCAGTATCAATATAGCCCGAAACAAGCGGTCGCAGGGTTTCGGGATAATCGGTATATCCCAAATCGGTGTGCATGGTTTGAGATATATAGAATTCCCAGTGGCGGCTTCTTTGCCAGCTCTTGTTTTCATAAACGCAAAGAGGCGTTGCCGAACAATATTGATTTTTAAACAGCTCTATTTTAAGAGAGGTTACTTCACCCGGCTTTAATATTTTATTTGTATCTGTAACGGAAATTGTCTTTTTTGAAACGCCAAACGGAATTTTGCCGATATATACTGTATAGGGCTTCGCATTTTTTAAAGTGATTTTAGCCCATACATCTATATTTGCACATTTGCTTTTCAGGTTAAGAATAACCTTTTGAAAGCCGTCTTTTGTTATATAAGGGGTCTGCTTTGCATTTGTAATATAAATGAGCTGCTTCATATTTATACATCCTTCAAAAAATCATAGTATGTTATAACATACTATGATTTTATCATTTAAATTGAATGTATACAATAAAAATTGAAATATTATGAAATAAAATAACATAGCCGTCCGTATGTTATAACAATCTTTATCTATGCAAAAAAAATGAGGCAGGAAAACCTGCCTCAAACAGTAACTTAAATCAATGCTTTTTTTCTTCAACAAGGCAGACGGCGTGGGCGGCTATTCCCTGCTTACTGCCCGTAAATCCAAGTCCCTCCTCTGTTGTTGCCTTAACAGAGACGCAGTCAACAGGGATACTACAGACAGAAGAAATATTATTTCTCATATCCAAAATATACGGAGCCATTTTCGGCGTCTGAGCAAGAATTGTTGAATCAATATTAACTATTTTGAAGCCTTTGCTTTCAACAGCCTTAACAACCTCTTTTAAAAGCTCAAGGCTGTCGGCGCCCTCCCATTTATCGTCGGTATCGGGAAAAAGGTGTCCTATGTCGCCCATAGCGCAGGCTCCGAGAATTGCGTCGGAAACAGCATGAAGAAGCACATCGGCGTCGCTGTGACCAAGCAGTCCGAGTGGAGAAGGAATATCAACACCGCCTATAATACATTTTCTGCCCTCAACAAGCCTGTGAACATCGTAACCGTGACCTATTCTCATTATGATTCTCCTTTAATCTTCAGTATATTCTCTGCTAACGGAATATCGTCGGGTGTAGTTATTTTTATATTTGAGTAATCGCCCTCGACGGCAAATACGGCAACGCCCATATTCTCTGCAAGCTGGCAGTCATCGGTAAAATCCCTGCCCTGCTGCTTTGCAAGCTCAACCGCCTTGATATATGTATCATAATCAAATATCTGCGGAGTTTGGATTGAAACGAGCGTTGACCTGTCGGGAGTGTCGATAATTTTCATATCCTTGCCGACAACCTTGATTGTATCCTTAACAAATACGCCCGTTGCCGCCGCCTTATGCAATTTTGCACATCTTAAGGTATCAAGTATTGCCTTTTTGCTTACAAGCGGTCTTGCGCCGTCATGTATAATCAGAAGCTCGCATTCATCAACAAGCTCCAACGCGTTGAGCACGCTCTGCTGTCTTGTGCTTCCCCCGATGCAAAGACTGACATTGTATTTTTTGAGCAAATCCGAAAATACAGTTTTGTCGCATTCACGGCAGACAACGATTATTCTGTCAATTTCATCAAGCTCAAAAAAGGTCTTTACAGTCCTTTCAATAACGGTAAGTCCGCCGACCTCAAGCAGGAGCTTGCTTTTTTCACTTTTCATTCTTGTTCCGTTTCCTGCGCCGAGGATAATAGCGATGTTACTCATCTGTCAGCCCTTCAATCTCTTCAATAGTAGGAGTTACAAACTCCGTTTTATACGGGTCATATATAACCATACCGGGTTTTGCTCCGTTAGGCTTTTTAACATTGCGGACAAGTGTATAATCAACTGCAACATTTGAGGATTCCCTTGCCTTGCTGAAATAAGCGGCAATAACGGCACAGTCGTGTATCGCCGTATCGGTTATTTCACTGCCGGAGGTTTCGCAGATAACATGGCTTCCTGCCGTATCCTGAACATGAAACCATGTATCATAGTTCTTTGCGGTTTTTAGGGTAAGCCTGTCGTTCATCAGATTATTTCTGCCGACCAAAACCGAAAAGCCGTCGCGTGTTCTGTATTTCAAAGGCTTGAGAGCTTTCTGATTTTTTCTTTTATCCTTTTCGTTTTTACTTTTTATATATCCGCCAAGGACAAGCTCCTCTTTAATCTGCGTTATTTCCTCATCGTTTTGCGCCCTTGAAAGCGCGTCAATAACGGTGTCAAGATATTCCGCCTCTGCTTTTGCGTCGTTGATAAAGCCTATAAGCTTTGACTGCGCAATCTGCTTTTTGCGGTATTCCTTATAGTATTTTTGAGAATTCTGCGACGGGGTTAAGGATATATCGGCAGGAATTCTTATGATTTTATTATCGTCATAATAATTTTCCAAATCATAAAAAGCAGCGCCCTTTTCAAGCCTGTACTGATTTGCGCTTATCAAATCGCCGAACAGCTTATATGTGTCCTTATCCTTACAGCTTTCAAGCTCTCCCTCTCTGTTAGCCGCCTTGCGGACAGCTCTTTCCTGTAGGGTTGTTACCGTCTTAAAAAGCTGTGAGCTTCTCGCCTTAATACGCATTAGGCGAACACGCTCATAATAAAAATAATCAAGCAGCTGTGAAAAGGTTTCGTAGGTTTTTATCTGAACAAGAGAGCCGTATTGGTTAATTTTGATAAATGAAAAATCCTTGGGAGTACCGTCAATAACAACTGTCGGTGTCGGATTAAGGCACTGCGTTTTAAAATCATCAATAGAAAGGCCGTTTTCTATCTCACGGCAAACAATCGGCGAAACGCCCATAAGCGTTTGCTGACAAGCCTTTGAAATGCTTTTATCCGATGAATATATTTTATTTTTGATTACCGAAATATCCTGCGTAAAGATATTCATTTTATCCTGCGCAGGAGGATTTATATAAGTAATACCGGGCAAAATCTGCCTTATATGGGATTTACTTTCGTCTACTCTTTTAAGTGAATCAATAATTTTATTGCTTTCATCAACAAAAATGATATTGGAATATCTGCCCATTATTTCAACAATGAGCGAATAATTTGTTTTATCGCCTAAATCATCAGTTCCCGAAAAGTTGATTCTTAAAATTCTCTCAAGATTATCCTGCTCGATTGATGTAACCCACGCACCTGTAAGCCTTTTTCGCAGAAGCAGGCAGAACATAGGAGGCTTCGGGGGATTTTCAGGCGGAAAGGAGGTAAAATGTATTCTTGCCGAATCGGCATTACAGGAGATAAGAAGCTTTCTGCTCCCCTCTCTTGAGCGTAAATTCAGCACAATTTCATCTCTTGACGGCTGATAGACCTTATCTACTCTGCTGTCAAGTGCAAAGGAGGATATTTCGTTTTTTAAATGATATAAAAAAATTCCGTCAAGCGCCATAATTATATTTCCATAATAGGATTACAAACGGGAGCGGCAATAAACTCCACATCGGTAAACAATTTTTCAAGCCTTTCCTTTAACATAAGAAAGGGTACATTCTCTGTTTCAAAATGGCCTGCCGAAATAACGGCAAAGCCTGCCTGCTGTGCATCAAGCATATCGTGATACTTCAAATCGCCCGTTAAAAAGCAGTCTGCATTTTTCATTGCAAGGTCTATATACTCCTCACAGGCACCGCCGCCAACAGCAACTCTCTTGATTATTTTTTCTGTATCTGTATATCTTAATCCGCGGCTGTCAAGGATTTCACCTGCCATAACGGCAAAATCATCAATGCTCATCGGCTCTTTTAAATCGCCTGCAACTAAAAAGCTGTCCTGTATACGCTCTACATTCTCAAGCCCGAGAAGAGAGGCAAGATTATCGTTTATACCGCCTTTAGCCTTATCAAAGGAGGTATGAGCGCTGATATGGGCAATATCGCTTTCAATTAAATCATAAAGCGCCGTGCCTTTATATACATTTTTAACGCCCTTAAAAATCAGCGGATGATGTGTAAGCAGTAAATCCGCGCCGACGCCTTTTGAAAAGGCAACCGCCTCTTTGGTCGGATCAAGGCTCATAACAACGGTTTTTACCTCCTTGCGAAAATCACCGCAAAGAAAGCCCGAATTATCCCACTCCTCCTGCTCGTCAAAGGGAGCGATTGAATTTATGTAATCATATATATTTTTGACCGTTGTCATATCTTTTCCTCCAATGCCTGCAATACATCCGATAAATCCTCGCCTGATTTTGATTTATTGTAAAGATAATTTTTCAGATGAATAAAATATTCTTTTTGAGAGAAATCCTTTATATTTCCAAGATAATAATCAGCACGGCTTTTCCGTTTAACCTCTCCTGTATAACAGGCTCCCATAACTGAATAATAATGCCTGCCGTCTTTAACGATAATATCGTCATTAATTTCAAATCCGCTGTCAAACAAAAACCTTCTTGTTATTTCGGAATGAGTCATAGGCTGAAGAATCAAATGCTTATTTTTAATCCATTTATGCCTTGAGAGAATATCGGCAATCAGCTCTCCGCCCATTCCTGCAATAATAACGGTATCACATTCGTCAGGGCACAGATTATCAAGCCCGTCTGAAAGGCGGACTTTGATTTTATTCTGCAAATTTTCTTTTTCAACCAGCGCTTTGCAGGAGGAAAGCGGTCCCTCGTTTACATCAAGCGCAACAGCTTCATCAACAATTCCGTTTTCAATCAGATATACCGGAAGAAAGCCATGGTCTGTTCCGACATCGGCAATAACCGCTCCTTTCTTAACAAGAGAAGCAACGGCAAGGAGCCTTTCAGAGAGCTTTTGCATTATTTTTGAATAAAGGTGTTAATCTTTTCAACAAGCTCGTCTGCGTCTGTTCCGTGAACCATACATGCCTGCTCAATAGTTTCGCCCCTTGATGCAGGACATCCGAGGCAGTGCATACCGATTTCCAAAAACAAAGGAGCTGCGTCAGGACATTCGTCAAGGATATCGCCGATAATTGTTTCTTTTGTAATTTCTGTCATTTTAAAAATCTCCTAATTTTAATAATTATTTTTTTATCATTATAGATATTTATAACACAAATAATATTCGATTGCAAGACGGTTAAATTTGTGCTAATATATTTAATAGCATAAAAAGGAAGGTGAAGCGGTTGGATAAGGAATTTAACCCTGCGTTACAGTTTGACGCATTCACAGCAGGAATCGAAGAGGGAGGATTAAGGTCAAGCTCTTCAATTGAAATCATCGCCTGTTATATTCTTGCCAATTGCAGTGAAAAAATAACAGCAAAAAATATTGTTGACTCTCTTGTTGAAGGTAAAATAGCAAATTATTTTGAAATTTCAAATGCAGTTGCAAAAATGATTAAAAAGGGCCATTTTATTGAGGATAAAGACGGATATCTTGAAATTACCGATGATTGCAGATATTCGGTTGATTTGGTTGAAAACGATTTGCCAATTACAATCAGGGAAAAAAGTGTTGAGCTTGTAAGAAAAACAGTTAAGCAGGAAATATACAAAAAAGAAAACAGAGTTGATATAGAAAAACAGGATAAGGGCTTTAAAATCACTATGCGCGTAAGCGATAAGGACTGTGATTTTATGGTGCTGTCGCTTTATGTGCCTACCGAAGCGCAGGCACAGGTAATAAAAGAAAAATTTCATAAACACCCCGCAGAGGTTTATGAAACGCTTATGAATTCAATATTTGATTAATCAAAGGCAAAAATAAAAGCAGATGTCAAATGACGTCTGCTTTTGATTTTCAAAAAAGAACTTATTTGAGTTCGATTTTTGCGCCTGCTTCTTCAAGCTTAGCCTTGAGAGCTTCAGCGTCAGCTGTAGGAACAGCCTCTTTAATGGTTGAAGGAGCGCCGTCAACAATCTCTTTAGCCTCTTTAAGGCCAAGACCTGTTGCTTCACGAACTGCCTTGATAACCTGAATCTTGTTTGCGCCTACTTCTGCAAGAACTACATCGAATTCTGTCTTCTCTTCAGCAGCTGCTGCACCGCCCTCTGCAGGTGCTGCTACTGCTACTGCTGCTGCAGCGCTTACGCCGAATTCTTCTTCTACTGCTGATACGAGCTCTGAAAGCTCAAGAACTGTGAGAGTTTTAAGCTCTTCAACAATTGCGGTAACTTTTTCTGATGCCATTTTATTTTCCTCCAATAAAATATAGTAATTTTTTTAATTATTCAGCTGTTTCTTCAGCCGGTGCTTCAGCCTCTGCGGTTTCTTCTGCAGGAGCTGCTTCTTCTGCCTGTGCTTCCTCTGCTTTAGGAGCAGGTTCACAAGCCTCTACTCCGCCCTTATCAACAATAGCCTGAACGCCGCGGGCGAAAGCTGCGATAGGAGCATTGAACACGCTGCAAACTGTTGCAAGGAGAACCTCTCTTGAAGGAAGCTTTGCAAGAGCAATAAGCTTTTCCATAGAGATAACCTCGCCGTCAAGATAACCGCTCTTTAAAGAGAAGTTGTCATGACTGTCAGCGTACTTTTGAAGAATACGAGCTGATGCTACATAATCTTCAACTGATGTTGCGATAGCTGTTGTACCTTCGAGAACAGGTTCAAGACCTTCAAGACCTGCGTCCTGAGCTGCTCTGCCGAGAATTGAGTTTTTAACTACAGTATACTCAACGCCTGCTTCACGAAGCTCTTTACGGAGCTTTGTGTCGTCTTCAACATTGATACCCTTGTAATCAACAACAACACCGGCACAAGAATTCTTGATTCTTTCCGAAAGATCGGCAACCATCTGCTTTTTCTTTTCAAGAACTGCTGTACTTGGCATTTATTATACCTCCATAAATATTTGCCATATTAAATATGGGCTTTATGGCTGTTTAGCGAAATAACAAAAAGTGCATTCCGAAAAACCTCGGAATGCACGACATTACATAATAACATAACAATATAAGTTATCTGAAATGCTCATTCCTCGGCAGGCGGTAAACTTACGCCGTATCGGCACCTGCTGTCTTTGGCTGAACAGCGAATGTATTGTAACACAAGGAATAATCCTTGTCAATACCCAAATTATTCAGCAGTTGAAGCTGAACCAACCTTGTTAGGGTTAATCTTTATACCGGGACCCATAGTTGATGCAACTGCTACTGACTTAATATACTGACCCTTTGATGCAGCCGGCTTTGCCTTAATGATTGCGTCAAGAAGAGCATTGAAGTTTTCAAGAAGCTTTTCTGTTCCGAATGAAGCCTTGCCGATAGGGCAGTGGATAATATTTGTTTTATCAAGACGGTACTCAATTTTACCTGCTTTAGCCTCCTGAACAGCTTTAGCAACATCCATTGTTACTGTACCTGCCTTTGGTGAAGGCATAAGTCCGCGAGGACCGAGAACCTTACCGAGACGGCCTACAAAGCCCATCATATCAGGTGAAGCGATGGCTACATCGAAATCCATCCAACCGCCCTGAATCTTCTGAACAAGGTCTGCGTCGCCGACAACATCAGCGCCTGCTTCCTCGGCAGCCTTTGCAAGATCGCCCTTTGCGAATACGGCAACCTTAACATCCTTACCTGTTCCGTTAGGAAGAACTACTGCGCCGCGAACCTGCTGGTCTGCATGACGGGAGTCAACGCCAAGGCGGATATGAGCCTCTATTGTTTCATCAAATTTTGCTGTTGCTGTTTTAACTGAAAGCTCAAGAGCTTCAGCTGAATCATAAAGATTTGAACGGTCAATAAGCTTTGCACCGTCTGTATATTTCTTTCCGTGTTTCATAATAAATTACCTCCAGTGGTTAATCGGATACTTCCTCCCACAAGGGAATTAGTCTTCTACTACTATACCCATGCTGCGTGCTGTACCTGCAATCATTGAGATTGCTGCTTCAAGTGATGCTGCATTAAGATCAGGCATTTTTGTTTCTGCAATCTTCTGAACATCTGCCTTTGAAATTGTAGCTACCTTGTTCTTGTTAGGAACGCCTGATGCCTTTTCAATGCCGCAAGCCTTTTTGATAAGAACTGCTGCAGGCGGTGTCTTTGTAACGAATGTGAATGAACGGTCCTCATAAACTGTAATTACAACAGGGATAATAAGACCAACATCATTCTTTGTTCTTTCATTGAATTCTTTTGTGAAAGACATAATGTTTACGCCGTGCTGACCGAGAGCCGGACCAACAGGCGGTGCCGGAGTTGCCTTGCCGGCAGGAATTTGAAGTTTAATTAAACCTACTACCTTTTGTGCCATAATTATTTCCTCCTAATATTGTGGTAAATGGCGAGATATAAAAATCTCTCCCACCATTGCAGTTAAAACGGCAATTTCAATTGCAATGATAATAAGCAGATATACTGCGAATTACTTAATTAATCGCTGACCTTTTCAAGCTGGTCAAGCTCAAATTCGACAGTATTTTCTCTGCCGAACATTGAAACGGTTACCTGAACGCTGTTGTTTTCAACATCAATCTCGTCAACAGTTCCCGAAAAGCCTTCAAGAGGCCCGTCAATAACATTTACAAGATCGCCGACCTCATAAGCTACCTCGATGCTTACCTTTTCCACGCCGAGCTTTCTTACTTCCTCGTCGGTTAACGGAACAGGTTTGCTTTCGGGACCTACAAAGCCTGTGCAGCCGCGTGTATTGCGGACAACATACCAGCTGTCATCAGTCATAACCATTTTAACAAGAACATAACCCGGGAATATTTTTCTTTCGTATTCCTTTTTGGTTCCGTCCTCTTTAACTTCAACTACTGTTTCAGTAGGGATCGCAACCTCCTGAATAAGATCATGGAGATTACGGTTTTCAACAACAGTCTGAATATTGCCGGCTACCTTATTCTCATAACCCGAAAAGGTATGGGCAACATACCACTTTGCCTCTTCCATGTATAAAGCCTCCCGAATTAATAATTAAAAACGAACACAAATTTGTTTATTCGGCTGCTTCTGTTGTAGGCTCTGTACTTTCTGCTTCATCAGCTTCGTCTGTATCGGCTGTATCATCAAGAATATCTGATTCTGTTTCTATATCAGCCTCCTGCGAAACCGTTGTTGTTTCAGCAAGATTTTTTATGCCCTTCATACCGAGGGTAAGAAGCGTATCAACACCATAGATACATGCTCCGACGATAATAACAACAATAAGTACAATAATTGTATTGCGAAGCACATCTTTAGCTTCTGCCCATACAACCTTCTTGCCTTCTGCCTTTACACTTTTAAAGAATGACGCAATGGATTTAAAAGGATTCTTTTTTGACTTCTTTTTCTTATCTTTAGACTTGCCGGCTTTCTTATCAACCTTTTCAGCCTTTTCATCTTTTTTTGAAGTCTTCTTTTCTTCAGCCATTTTCGTCCTCCTGTTACTTTGTTTCTCTGTGAAGAGTATGTTTCTTGCAGAACGGACAGTACTTGTTCATCTCAAGCCTGTCTGGTGTGTTCTTCTTGTTTTTCATTGTGTTGTAATTGCGCTGTTTGCATTCAGTGCAAGCTAAGGTAATCTTAACTCTCATAAATAGCACCTCCGTTAAAATTTCGATAAATATAATCTCCCTCGTCCGCCACGCAAAGCGATATAGGCAAAAAAATAAGGCCTGCCGGCACTTATCACCTATTACGAGGTAGTAACACTATATCACAGCAAAAAAATATAGTCAAGCATTTTTTGCAAAAAAATTTGCATTTAGCAATATTTTATATTATTATTAAATATCGTAAACCAATATATTGTATGGGAGAGCTTCAATGAATACAATTATAGTCGGCGGCGGAGCAAGCGGACTTGCCTGCGCCGTCAGGTTAAAACAAAACAGACCCGATGACAGCGTTATCATACTCGAAAGGCTCGAGCAGGCAGGCAAAAAAATTTTGGCAACGGGAAACGGAAGATGCAACCTTTCAAATACCGATGCCGTGAACTGCGATGAGGTAATAAAATTTTTCAGCGAATTAGGACTGATGACACGAGCCGATGAAGAGGGTAGAATTTACCCTTATTCAAATCAGGCTCAAACAGTTGTTCAGATACTCATTGATAAATGCTTATCCCTCGGTGTTGAAATAATAACCGAATGTACGGTTAAAGAAATTGACAGAAGCCTTTGCATAACGACCGACAAAGGAAAATTTAAGGCGGACAATGTTGTTATTGCGGCAGGAGGAATGGCGCAAAAGGCGCTCGGCTCCGACGGAAGCGGATATACCCTTTTAAAGGAATTAGGTCACACGATAACGCCTCTGTCCCCCGCTCTTGTTCAGCTTACCTCGTCGAGCAAATATCCGAGAATGCTTAAGGGCCACAGAATAAAATGCAATATGAAAATTCTCATCAACGAAGAGTGTGCAGGCGAGGAATACGGAGAGGTTTTATTTACGGATTACGGGCTTTCGGGCATCGTTTCGATGGATTTATCTCAAATTGTCAGCAGTAATTTTGCATCCGACGCACCTGAAAGGTGCCACGCTGTTCTCGACCTTATCCCCGATATGAAAGAAGACGAATTAATTGAATATCTTAATAAATTCCGTTCGCTAAAAGGAATTTTAGGAGAAAGGCTTTCGTCAGTTATTGACAGGCAGGCGCAGGGAAATATAATAAAAACGGCGCAATACGCAAAAAACTGGAAGCTGATTTTAACAGGAACAAAAGGCTTTGATTTTGCGCAGATAACAAGCGGCGGTGCAGATATGAACGAGTTTGACGGCTTTGAATCAAAAAAGGTCAAAGGTCTTTATGCCTGCGGTGAGGTGCTTGACAGACAGTTTAAATGCGGAGGATATAATCTCAACTTTGCGTGGTACAGCGGAATAAAAACGGCAGATAAAATAGCAGGAGTCAAAAATGATAAGAATTAATGAAATAAGGCTTTCACTTGACGAGGAGGAAGGCTGCCTTAAATCAAAGGCGGCAAAAATCCTTAAAATAAATGAAAAATATATCAAATCATATACCATTTATAAAAAGAGCATCGACGCAAGAAAAAAGGACGATGTTCATTTCACATACTCCGTTGATGCTGAAATTTCACTTGACGAAGGCCAAATTGCGGCTAAATGTAAATCAAATAAGGTTCAGCTTGTAAAGCCCTTTGTATATGAAATGCCCAAAAACAACCGCATCAGCAGGTTCAGACCGGTCGTTGTCGGCTTCGGTCCGGCGGGAATGTTTGCAGGGCTTATACTTGCAGAGGCAGGCTTAAAGCCGATTATCCTTGAACGCGGAAAGGATATTGACGCAAGGCAGAAGGATGTTAACGAATTCTGGACAAAAAGAAAGCTTAACGAAGAATCAAATGTTCAGTTCGGCGAGGGCGGAGCAGGAACCTTTTCCGACGGAAAGCTTACAACGGGAATAAAAAGCCCGTTTATCCGCAAGGTGCTCGAAGAGCTTTATGAAGCAGGGGCGCCAGAGGAAATACTCTATTCCTCAAAGCCTCATATAGGAACTGACAGGCTTGCAATTGTAGTAAAGAATATAAGGAAAAAAATTGAGCGTCTGGGCGGACAGGTTATGCTTGAATGCAGGCTCGAAAGGCTCATTGTTGCAAACGGATTTATTCACGGTATAACATATTCAAGGCACGGCGAAACAGCCGACCTTGAAGCAGACAGCGTTATTATGGCGATAGGCCACAGTGCAAGAGATACGGTTGAAATGCTTTACAATCTCGGCGTTGAAATAATACAAAAGCCTTTTTCCGTAGGTGCAAGAATTGAGCATCCGCAAAGTCTTATCAACAAGGCTCAATACGGCAAATTTGCAGATCATCCGAAGCTCGGCGCCGCCGATTACAAGCTTGCCTGCCACGGGCTTCACGAGAGAGGCGCTTACACCTTCTGTATGTGTCCGGGCGGTACGGTTGTTGCGGCAGCAAGCGAAAAAGAGGGCGTTATAGTAAACGGTATGAGCTCGCTTGCCCGTGACGGACAAAATGCAAACTCGGCGCTTCTTGTCGGCATTGAGCCAAAGGATTTCCCGAGCGAGCATCCTCTTGCAGGAATATATTATCAAAGAGAGATTGAGCACCGCGCATTTGAGCTTGCAGGAGGCGATTACAAGGCTCCGGCACAGCTTGTAGGTGATTTTCTTGCCGGAAAGGAAAGCCGGGAGCTCGGCAATGTAAATCCGACCTGCCCTACCGGCGTTACGCTTACAAATATTGACGAATGTCTGCCTCAAAAGGTATCGGCAACAATGAAATCGGCAATAGTTGAGATGGATAAAAAGCTTCACGGCTTTAATCTCTATGACGCCGTGCTCACAGCACCCGAAACCCGTTCGTCAAGCTCCGTAAGAATTTTAAGAGACGAATTTTTGCAGTGTAATATCAGGGGTGTTTACCCTTGCGGTGAGGGAGCAGGATATGCAGGCGGAATTGTTTCCGCCGCCGTTGACGGAATAAAGTGCGCCCACGCCGTGCTTGACGACGAGCACTGAAAATATTTTCGATATACGAGGAAAAGATATGAGAATGAGACATAAGAAAAATCTTGATGAGCGCATTGGCGCCGCATCGGATTATTTAACAGTTTTAAAAAACGAGTCATTGAATTTTAATGACGCCGTTAACGAAAACCATCTGATAGATTTTAGCGAGCTTTTTTCAAACGACAATCCCGTATGCCTTGAGGTCGGCTGCGGCAAGGGGCAGTTTGCCTGCACCTTTGCGCAGAAAAATCCCGATAAAAATATAATATGTGTTGAAAAATGCAGAAATGTTATTGTAACAGCCGCCGAAGCGGCAAAAAATGCAGGACTTAAAAATATTCATTTTTTATGCACCGCCGCAGAATATCTACCGTCATATCTGCCAAAGCAGTCAATATGTGAAATATATCTTAATTTCTCCTGTCCTTTTCCGAAGGCAAAGCATATTGCACACAGGCTGACAAACAAACGCTTTCTTGATATATATAAATTAGTATTGGAAGAAAACGGCGTAATTTGCCAGAAAACAGATAATATGCACTTTTTTGAGTATTCAATCGAATCATTTTCTCAAAACGGATTTAAGCTCAATAATATATCGCTTGATTTGCACAACAGTGATTTTGAAGGAAATATTGTTACAGAATATGAGGAAAAATTTTCCTCGCAGGGCTTTCCAATCTACAGGTTAGAGGCAAGATTATAGATTATTTTTAATAATTATACATATTTTGGAATAAAAATCGCATAAATATGCGATTTTTATTATTTTTTATTGACTTTTTATTCGCGTATTGGTATAATTTTTCCCATATTAATTTGATATAATAATATCTATGGAGGGAATTAATATGACTTATTCGCAAAAGGTTTTAGAGGATTTAAAAATCAAAAATCCCGATCAGCCTGAATTTATACAGGCTGCAACAGAGGTACTTGAGGCATTGGCTCCTGTAGTTGACAATGACCCTAAATACCAAAAAACAGGCTTACTTGAAAGACTTGTTGAGCCGGAAAGACAAATTATGTTCCGTATTCCTTGGGTTGATGACAACGGTGTTGTTCATGTAAACCGTGGCTACAGAGTTCAGTTCAACTCTGCAATCGGTCCTTTCAAGGGCGGCTTAAGACTTCATCCGAGCGTTAATTTGAGCATCATCAAATTCCTTGGCTTTGAGCAGATTTTCAAAAACAGTCTTACCGGTCTGCCGATCGGCGGTGCAAAGGGCGGTTCCGACTTTGATCCTAAAGGTAAAAGCGATATGGAGATTATGCGTTTCTGCCAGGCATTTATGAATGAGCTTTATAAGTATATCGGCGCTGACGAAGATGTTCCGGCAGGTGATATAGGTACAGGTGCCCGTGAGGTTGGTTATCTCTACGGTCAGTACAAAAAGCTTACAAACCGTTCAGAGGGTGTTCTTACAGGTAAGGGCTTGAGCTTCGGCGGTTCTCTTGCAAGAACAGAGGCTACAGGCTACGGTCTTGTTTATATTACAGAGGAGCTTCTTAAGGATCACGACAAGTCGCTCGCAGGTACAAGAGTTGCAGTATCCGGCTCGGGTAATGTTGCTATATATGCTATGGAAAAAGCAACACAGCTCGGTGCAAAGGTTATCTCATGCTCCGATTCATCGGGATACATTATTGACGAAAACGGCATTGATGTTGAAGCTGTTAAGCAGATTAAAGAGGTTGATCGCAAGAGAATTAAGGAATATATAAAGGATCATCCTGGCGCTGTTTACGCAGATGGCTCTGTTTGGGATAATGTTGATTGTGAGGTTGCTCTTCCGTGTGCAACACAAAATGAAATCAATAAAGCACAGGCAGAAAGACTTGTAAAGGTTGGCTGCTACGCAGTATGCGAAGGTGCAAATATGCCTACCGACGCAGAAGCTACGCAGGTATTTCTTGATAAAAAGATTCTCTTTATTCCGGGTAAAGCTTCCAACGCAGGCGGTGTTGCAACATCTGCTCTTGAAATGGGTCAAAACTCAATCCGCTCAAGCTGGACATTTGATGAGGTTGACGCAAAGCTCAAGGGAATTATGATTAACATTTATTATCATATGAAAGAAGCTTGCGAGAAATATAACGCTGTTGACAACTTTGTTGTTGGCGCAAATATTGCAGGCTTTATGAAGGTTGCCGACGCTATGATGGCACAGGGCATTGTATAAGTTCATATTTAATAACATACAAAACGGCAGGGCTGTTAATTAAACAGCTCTGCCGTTAATTTTATTTCAGCTACATACTGATTTACTCAAAAAATATTTTAAGGGCATACTATTGTATGCTCTTTTTTTGACCGTTGATATGAATAAAAAAGATTATTCGGTCAAAATAAATCAAACAGCGTTCTTTATTTGGACAGTTGATACAAGAAAGTGTGATTGATTTAGTTGAAAACAACGATATTTTTTGAATGATATTGACCGATTTTGAGTGTTTTGATATAATCAAGTTGAAAAAAATGAGTACTCAAGGAGAAAAGAATATGTTAACACAGCAAAGGCAGGCAAAAATACTGGAGATATTAAAGGAGCAAGGCTCCGTAACCGTTACAAGGCTTACCGAACTGCTTAATTCAAGCGAATCGACAATAAGGCGCGACCTTGTTGCCCTTTCAAATGCCGGAAAGCTTAACAAGGTGCACGGCGGTGCGACGGCAATAAATCAGGAATTTATACGGCTTGAGGATAATATTGAGGAAAAATTAACAAAACATATAAATGAAAAATCCGAAATTGCGCGCTATGCCGCCGAGCAGATTCATAACGATGATTTTGTTTTTATCGACGCAGGAACAACCACCCTTTTGATGACTTCATATTTAAAAGACAGCAGGGCAACCTTTGTAACAAACGGAATAGAGCACGCAAAGCAGCTTGCAAGAAACGGCTGCAAGGTGCTTGTTTTAGGCGGTCAGCTCAAGCAGTCAACAGAAGCGATTATCGGTCTTATGGCGGCTACAAATCTTCAAAAATATTCTTTCACAAAAGCGTTTATCGGAGCAAACGGAATCAGCGAAAAGCAGGGCTACACCACTCCCGATACCGAGGAAGCGATGCTCAAGGCTGTTGCAATTGAAAGAAGCTTTGCGGCGTACATTCTTGCCGACTCTTCAAAATTTGACAAGGTATCTGCGGTAACCTTCGGCTCGGTTGACGCCGCCTGCATTATCACAGACAAATGCGGCAATGAAAAAATCAAAAGGCTCACAATTATTAAAGAGGTGTTTTAAATGATTTATACTGTAACCTTCAATCCGGCGCTTGACTATATAATGAATGTTGAAAATCTGCAAACGAAGGATATAAACAGAACTCAAAGCGAGGAGCTTTATTACGGCGGAAAGGGCATTAATGTTTCGGTTATACTTTCAAGGCTCGGCATACCCAACAAGGCGCTCGGCTTTCTTGCAGGATTTTCGGGCAGACAGCTTGAGGCTATGCTGAATGAAGAAAAAATTAATAATGATTTTGTATACCTTGAAAACGGATATACAAGAATAAATGTTAAGATAAAAGCCCAAGATGAAATTGATATAAATGCGCAGGGACCGAAAATAGAGAAAAAGGATATTGAAGCACTTTTAAAAAAGCTTGATGAAATGCAAGACGGCGACTTTATTGTTCTTGCAGGCTCAATTCCGAAAACGCTTCCTGACGATATTTATGAACGAATACTTCAAAGGCTTGCAGATAAAAGCATTAATTCTGTTGTTGACGCAACGGGAGATTTGCTTTTAAATGTTTTAAAATTCAAGCCGTTTTTAATAAAGCCTAATCATCATGAGCTTGGTGATATATTTAACATAGAGTTACGCACTCAAGATGAAATTGTCCATTACGCAAAGGAGCTTCAAAAAATGGGAGCAAGAAATGTTCTTGTATCCTGTTCCAAGGACGGAGCCATGCTGATTGATGAAAGCTCAAAGGTACACACAATGGGCAATGTCCCCGGAAAGCCCGTAAGCTCTGTGGGTTGCGGAGATTCAATGGTTGCAGGCTTTCTTGCAGGATATACAGAGAAAAAGGACTATTACTATGCTCTTAAGTTAGGCTCCGCCTGCGGAAACGCAACAGCATTTTCAAGCGCTCTTGCCGAAAAGGCGCAGATAATGGATATGCTAAACAGTGAATATTTAAAATAACAGGAGGTTGAATTAATTATGAAAATAATTGATTTACTAAAAATCAATGCTATTAAGCTAAACGCTTCAGTATCATCAAAGGAAGAGGCTATCAACAAAATGGTGGCTCTTCACGAAGCGGCAGGAAATCTTTTAAATGCCGCCGAATACAAACAGGCTATACTCGAAAGAGAAAGGCAGGGCACAACCGCCATCGGCGACGGAATTGCAGTTCCCCACGCAAAATCAGACAGCGTAAAGACCCCCGGACTTTGTGCTGTAACTGTTGACGGAGGCGTTGATTACAACGCACCTGACGGTAAAAAATCGGATATTCTCTTTATGATAGCCGCGCCGCTTGACGGCC
>JBJEPL010000099.1:0-1532 GCA_051881215.1 Eubacterium sp.
TTCAGAAGCTTTTTCAATAACCTTTTTCATTTCGTCTGTAAAGCCTGTTGTGCCGATAACAATCGGTATACTGTTATTAACCGCATAATCAAGCCTTTTTTCGTAATCGGTTATTCCCGAGAAATCAATGATAACATCGGCTTTTTCCTTACAGTCGTCTAAATCCTTATAAATAGGGTAAATATTGTTAGGAGCGTCATACAAGTCAACTCCCGCAACAATTTTGCAGTCATCTCTGTGTAATACAACATCGGTAATTACCTTACCCATTTTTCCGTTACAGCCGATAAGTAAAATATCTGTCATTTTATAATTCCTTAAATTCGTATTTGTTATTTAATAAGACCGTATTCTTTCATTGTCTCTTTAACATATGCTTTGTTATCATCGTCCATATCAATAAGAGGGAGACGGCAGTGACCTGCATTGAAGCCGATAAGATTAACAGCCTCCTTAACAGGAATAGGGTTAACATCAACAAACATAGCCTTTGCAAGCTTCATATATTTATCCATAAGAGCCTTACTGCCCTTAATATCTCCGTCAAGATATTTTTGAACAATATCGTGTGTTTCCTGAGGTGCAATATTTGAAAGTACGCTTATTACGCCCTTTCCGCCTCTTTCCATAAGGTCAAAAATCTGATCGTCGTTACCGCTCCAGATATTAAGCTCATCACCGCAAAGCTCGCGTATTTTTTCAACCTGCTCAAGCTTACCTGATGCTTCCTTAATGCCGTTAACACGAGGAAGCTTTGAAAGCTCATAAGCAGTTTCAGGAGCAATATTAAGCCCTGTTCTCGAAGGAACATTATAGAGAATAATAGGCTTATCTGTTGCATCGTGAATTGCTGTATAATGAGCAATAAGACCGCGCTGGCTCGTTTTATTATAATACGGTGTTACAAGTAAAATTGCGTCAGCGCCGTTTTTACAAGCCTCTTGGCTTATATCTATAGCACAGGCGGTTGAATTTGAGCCTGTACCTGCAATTACAGGAACTCTGTGGTTAACATAATCAATACACCATTTAATTACCTGATTATGCTCAACAACCTTAAGAGTTGATGATTCGCCGGTTGTACCGCAGATAACAATAGCGTCGGTACCGTTTTCAATCTGAAAATCAATAAATTTAGCAAATTCATCATAATTTACCGATCCGTCAGCATTCATAGGTGTAATAATGGCAACAGCCGCACCTGTAAAAATTGGTTCTTTCATAATATCTCTCCTTATAAAATTAGTTGTTTAAATTAATCCATATAGCCTTCTGCGGCAAGAAGCTCTGCCAAAAGGACAGCACCGCCTGCGGCACCTCTTAATGTATTGTGTGAAAGGCAAACAAATTTGTAGTCGTATTGAGTATCCTCTCTGAGTCTGCCGATAGAAACAGCCATACCGTTTTCAAGCATTCTTTCAGATTTAATTTGAGGTCTGTCAGGCTCTGAAAAATAGTTGAGAAAATGCTTTGGCGCAGAAGGAAGATTAAGCTCCTGTGCTCTGCCGGAGAAATTATTCCAAATTTCAATC
>JBJEPL010000100.1:0-4952 GCA_051881215.1 Eubacterium sp.
AGAAAAAATAGTTTAATTCAAAAAAATTTTAATTTAGGTCTTGATACTTGCTTCCTTTTTTGCTAATATATAGAAAGTGTTTTTCACTGTAAAACAACTGTCCGCAAACGGAGGACACTTCATGGACAAAGTAAATTATTTTCTTGTTAATGCTAAAATTCTTCCGCCGGTGTATTCAAAGGTGATTGAGGCAAAAAATTATCTTGCTTCGGGCGAGGCTTCTTCTGCAACGCAGGCGGCAAAAATGGCAGGAATTTCAAGAAGCGCATACTATAAATACAAGGATGCTATTTTTGAATATAACGGCGATAACAGCGATGAAACCTTAACTATTAACGCAAAGCTTAAGGATAATGCAGGTGTTTTATCTGCTCTTATGAGCTGTATATATCAGGCAGGCGCAAATGTGCTTTCCGTTAATCAAAGTGTTCCCGTCAATTCGGTTGCGGATGTTTCTGTTACGGTAAGAGTAACGGAGATGACAGTTACCGAGCAAAAACTGATAGACAATATTAAAAAAACAGACGGAGTTAACTCCGTTTCCATAGGAGGTTAATGAATGAAGGTAGCAGTTATGGGTTACGGAACAGTCGGTTCCGGAGTTGTTGAGGTAATTGAGGCTCACAGCGATGTTATACCCAAAAGAATAGGCGGCGAAGGTCTTGAAACAGCGCACATTCTTGATTTGCGTGATTTTCCCGGCGATCCTCACGAAAAGCTTTTTACAAAGGATTTTAACGATATTCTTAACGATGACGAGGTAAAAATCGTTGCCGAAACAATGGGAGGGGTTAACCCTGCATTCGATTTTACAATGAAATTGCTCAAGGCAGGAAAGAGCGTTGTCACTTCAAATAAGGAGCTTGTTGCTCATAAAGGTCTTGAGCTTCTTGAAGCCGCTAAGGAAAACGGTGTAAATTATCTGTTTGAGGCTTCTGTAGGCGGCGGTATTCCTATTATAAGACCGATTACCCAGTGCCTTGCGGCAAATAATATCGAGGGTATCGCAGGTATCCTTAACGGAACAACAAACTTTATTCTCACAATGATGATTGAGCAGGGAATGTCGTTTGACGATGCCCTTAAAATTGCGCAGAAAAAGGGATATGCCGAAAAAGACCCTACTGCCGATGTTCAGGGCCACGACGCCTGCCGTAAGGTTTGTATCCTTGCTTCGCTTGCCTTTGGTAAGCATGTTTATCCGTCGCAGGTTGAAACAGAGGGAATTACAAATATAACCCTTGAAGATGTTTCATATATCAATTCGGTAAACGGTGTTATTAAGCTTTTGGGTCAGATTAAATATATAAACGAAGACTCAATTGCGGCCTTTGTCAGCCCTGCCGTTGTTTATCACGGCTCTCAGCTTGCATCGGTTAATGATGTTTTCAATGCTGTGCTTGTACGCGGCGACGCTGTCGGCGATGTTTGCTTCTACGGTCCGGGCGCAGGTAAGCTTCCTACTGCTTCGGCAGTTGTTGCAGATATGATTGACTGCGCAAAGCATACCGAAAGAAGAAAGATTTTCGGCTGGGGAGCAGGCGAGGAGGATTATGTTGTTGACTATAAAGAGTGCATAAAAATGCCGTTTTATGTTCGTGCAAAGGCCTCCTGCGCTCAAATCAACGCTGTTTTTTCAGAGGTTAAATATCTTTCAAGAAAAGGTCAGCCGTCAGACGAGGTAGCATTCATTACCGATATTATGACGGAAAACGAGCTTAATAAAAAGCTTGAAGGTGTAAATGTTATAAATACAATTAAAGTTACAAACTATTAATCGGAGGATTATAAACATATGGGACTTATTGTTCAAAAGTTCGGCGGCTCTTCTGTAGCCAATGCCGAGCGAGTAATGAATGTTGCCCGTATCGTAACCGATACTTATAAGCAGGGAAACGATGTTATCGTTGTTGTCTCTGCCCAGGGCGACACAACTGATGATTTGATTGCCAAGGCAAATGAAATCAATGAAAAGCCGGCTAAAAGGGAATTAGATCAGCTTCTTGCGGCAGGAGAGCAGATTTCAATTTCACTTCTTGCAATGGCTATTGAAAAGCTTGGATTTCCTGTTATAAGCCTTTTGGGCTGGCAGGCAGGCTTTAACACAAACTCAATTTATAATTCGGCAAGGATTAAAAATATCCGCCCTAACAGACTTCAGGCGGAAATTGCAAAGCACAATATCGTGGTAGTTGCAGGCTTTCAGGGTATCAACCGTTATGATGACCTTACAACCCTCGGAAGAGGCGGCTCCGATACCTCTGCTGTCGCAATTGCCGCGGCCCTCAAGGCAGATAAATGCCAGATTTTTACCGATGTTGAGGGCGTTTATACAGCAGATCCGCGCAAGGTTGAAGACGCAAGAAAGCTTAAGGAAATAACTTATGATGAAATGCTTGAGCTTGCAACTCTCGGTGCGCAGGTGCTTAATAACAGAAGTGTAGAAATGGCTAAAAAATACGGAGTAGAGCTTGAAGTTCTCTCATCACTTAATCCGATTCCGGGTACCATTGTTAAGGAGGTAGCAAAAATGGAAAAAATGTTAATTCGCGGTGTAACCAAAGATAAGGATGTTGCACTTGTATCAATATTAAATTTACAGGATACTCCCGGTGTAGCTTTCAAAATTTTCTCAAAGCTTTCATCAAAAAATATCAATGTTGATATTATTCTTCAGTCCTTCGGCCGTGACGGCACAAAGGATATCATCTTTACGGTAAATAAGGAAAACGGTCCTCTTGCAGTAGAGCTTCTTGAGAATCTGCTCGACGGCTGCACAATCGTGTGCAATACCGAGGTTGCAAAGGTTTCAATCGTCGGCGCAGGTATGGAATCACATCCGGGCACCGCATCAAAAATGTTTGAGGCTCTTTATGAAAGCAATATCAATATCCAGATGATTTCAACATCGGAAATTAAAATTTCCGTTATCATCAACGCTGATGACGCCGACAGGGCAGTTTCAGCTGTTCATAAAGCATTCATTCCGAATGACTGATTTTGATAAAATAATATATAAGATAAAAACCGAAGCGCGCAAAGCTTCGGTTTTTTATATGTATTATTCAAATAAGTAAACTCTTGTTTCATAAGGACGGGTCTTGAAGCCGTTGCCCTGAACAAAATTAGTTTCATAATTGCAAAGAATAGGCTTTCCCTCATCAAGATTAAAGCCCTTCGGCGCCTCAAAAGCAACGCCCTCTTCAACAAATGAATTGATTACAAGAAGCCTTTTTCCTTTATAATTTCTCTCGTAAACATAAAGCTTGTCGGAAGCCTTGTAATGCTCCTTATAATCACCGTAAATTGCAACATCATTTTCCTTTTTGAATTTAATCAGCGCCTTATAGTGATTATAAATTGAATTAGGGTCGTTCATTTCCTTTTCGGCATTAATCTGCTTATAGTTTTCGTTAACAGGAAACCACGGCGTTCCTGTTGTAAAGCCGGCGTTTTCACTGCTGTCCCACTGAACGGGAGTACGGGAGTTGTCGCGTGTCGATTTAACAGCATTTTCCCAGCATTTTTCCTCGCTCATATGAAGCTTTTCTCTTGCAACCTGATAGTTGTTTTTTACAAAGCAGTCAACATACTCGTCAAGGCTGTTGAGCCTTGTGTTTATCATACCGATTTCCTGTCCCTGATAAATAAACGGAGTGCCCTGCTGAAGCATATACATATTTGCAAGCATTTTGCCAGATTCTGTTCTGTATTTTTCACTGCCGTAGCGCGAGATAATACGCGGATGGTCGTGATTTTCAATATACAAGGTGTTCCAGGCTCTTCCGTTGAGCTTTTCCTGCCACGAGGAAAATGCCCTTTTCATTTTCTTAAGATTAAACTTCGTCTGAAGAAAATCCATAAGAAAGCAGTCAGCTTCAATATGCTGAAAATGGAACATTAAATCAAGCTCTTTGTTGCTCTCGTCAATGTATTTTAAAGCGTTTGACGGCGTCATCATCGGCGCTTCGCCTACGGTAAAGCAGTCATACTCGTCTGTAACCTCACGGTATTCCTTCAAATATTGGTGAATATTAGGACCGTCCATATAATGCTCAATTCCGCACGCAGCAGGAATCGGTAAGCCGTTTGGCAGTCCCTTCCTTTTTGATATGAAGGTGATAACATCTTCGCGAAAGCCGTCAATGCCCATATCAAGCCAGAAACGCATAATGCTTTTAACCTCGTCTCTGACCTTCGGATTGTCATGGTTAAGGTCAGGCTGTTTTTTTGCAAAAACATGAAGATAGTATTCGTCTGATTTTTCATTGTATTCCCAAGCGCCGCCCTCAAAGCAGGAGAGCCAGTTGTTAGGCGGCCTTTTGCCCTTGCCCTTTCGCCATATGTAGTAATCGTGATAAGGTGAATTTGGGTTTTGTGATTTAATAAACCATTTGTGCTCGTCGGAGGTGTGGTTGACCACCAAATCCATAATAACCTTAATGCCGCGGCTGTGCGCTTCGTCAAGCACCTTTTTGAATAAATCAAGATCGCCGTATTCGGGATTGATATTTCTGTAATCTGCAATGTCATATCCGAAATCTGCATTAGGCGACGGATAAAGCGGTGAAAACCATATGCAGTTTATTCCCAAATCCTGCAAATAGTCCATTTTGCTCAATACGCCTTCCAAATCGCCTATGCCATCGCCGTTGCCGTCGCAAAACGACCTCGGCCAAATCTGATAAACGACTAAATTTTTGTACCAGTCTTTCATAAATCTACCCTCTTTCATTCTAATTATAACAGAGAGCGCACGATTTCACAAGATAAATAATAAAAGCACTCTTTGCAGAGTGCCTTATTTATTTTCAGATTCTATTGATGTTGCAGGAATTTCTATTTCACCATTTTGCTGTTCAAAATCTTTAATACACTGTCTTATCAAGTATAGTATTTGTCCGTTAGCAGAGCGACCTTCATATTTTGAAATATAATGCAATTTATAGTGT
>JBJEPL010000101.1:0-4949 GCA_051881215.1 Eubacterium sp.
AAAAATGAAATCACTCTCATAAAAACAAGCAAACAAAAGCTGCCGTATAATTACTTTTTGTATTCAACAGGAAAACGCAGTTATTATGAGCTTAAACTGCCGAGTGATATACTTAAAAACCGCCTTGATGTCGTTCTTGAATTTGATTTTGACGGGCTGAATTTGCAGGTGTTCAGCGGTAAAACGCTTATCAACGATTACTTCAACATTGACCGAAAATTTGCTATGCACATGAGAGATTACAAACAATACATAAACAAAAATCAAACGTTTATTATCCGCACCGCACCTAAAACAAAATTCGGAATTTCAAATGTGTATAATGAAATACCTATACCGCTCAATTCAAATGCACTTAAAATAAACAGTGCAAGAGAAATACAAATTTACGAGGTTACATAAAATGAAGAAAATAAAACTGACTGACTTTAGATTTTCCGTTTCGGGTGATGAAAATGAAATAATTAAGCAAGGCGTGACAGGCAAAGCTGTTCGAATTCCGCACACCTGGAATGTTGAGAATGGTACGGAAGAATATTTCGGTACTGCTTGCTACAGCACGGAAATTGAGATTTCGGAGCCTGCGTTTAAAACCGTGTTGCTTTTTCATGCGGTTTACTGTGACTGTACGGTGTATTTGAATGGTAATGAGGTTACAAAGCATTTTAACAGCGGATATACTCCCTTTGAGGCGGATATTACAAAAAACATTAAAATCGGAAAAAATATGCTTGTTATAAAATGCACTAATGCTTATTCCGATAATGCACTGCCTCACGGCAAAGACTTTGACTGGGCAAATGACGGCGGAATTATTCGCCCTGTTGAGCTCATTGAGTACGGTAAAAATGATATTGAGCATTTTAAAATTGAAAGTACCGTTACCGATTTTCTTAATAACAATAAATGCAATGCAAAAATTGTGTGTGATTTAGATTTTTGCAGTAAAAAGCATTTACCGTTTGACATTTGTGTTAAAGAGAAAGAAAGCGCCAAAACCGTTTTTAAAAAAGAAAATATATCAGATATACACATAGAATTTTGCCTAAACGATATTACCCTTTGGGATACTGAAAATCCGTTTCTGTATACTGCCGAAATAATCTGCGGTAAAGAAATTCATACCCGTAATTTCGGCATACGAAAAATTGAAGTTCGCAAAGACAAAATATTTTTGAATAATCATCCCATTAAATTAATCGGTGTTGAATGGATGCCCGGCAGTAATCCCGAATTCGGTATGGCAGAGCCTGAAAGCGAGCTGCAAAAAAATCTTGAAATGCTAAAGGATTTAAACTGTAATTTTACTCGTTTTCACTGGCAACAGGACGATTTTGTATATGATTGGTGCGATGAGCACGGCTTAATGGTACAGGAGGAAATACCGTATTGGGGCTCACCTAAAAATGCAGGTGAAAAACAGCTTGCGGTTGCAAAAAAGCAGGCAGATGAAATGCTTTTGCATCATTTTAACCACCCCTCCATTGTCTGCTGGGGTGTGGGGAACGAACTTGGCGGACGCAAAAAAGGTACGATTTCCTATGTTAAGCAAATGGTTGATTATTTCAAAAGCAAGGACAGTATGCGACTTGTAAACTATGTGTCCAATACAATAGGTTGGAAAACATTTTGGCAGCGTTGGTACAATTCCAAAGACGCTACCGTTTTCGGTGATATTTGTATGTGGAACGAGTATCTCGGCACTTGGTACGGCAATGTTGATTTTAATAAGGTGTTACGCCTTGTTCAAAATGAGAGCCACGGAAAGCCGTTAATTATTACTGAGTTCGGACTCTGCGAGCCTCATTTCAAGGGCGGAGATGAGCGCAGAATAGAAATTTATAAAGAGAAATTAGAATACTACAAAAAGTATAACTTTGCAGGCTGGGTATATTTTTCTTTAAACGATTATCGCACTCATGTAGGAGAATCGGGAAAAGGCAAATTAAAACAGCGCATTCACGGCTCTGTGAATTTATACGGTAATAAAAAACCGTCGTATGATTTTATTAAAACAGCAAATCAGAAAAATTTTATGGAGTAATTTATGGATAATGTAGTTCAAGGCTTTTTAGAAAGAAATCTTTCTGAATTTAAGGACGATATTGTTGTTTCCTTTGAACGCAGAGAAAAGGACTATTATGTAATAACTGCCGAAAACGGCAAGCTGTATGTTAAGGCAAACAATTATGTTTCGGCTTTTCACGGCATATATGAATATCTGAAAAAATACTGCAATGTTCAGCTTTCCTGGTGTGCAAATACAGAGATAAATATTAACAGTCTTGTTATGTTTGACGGCGAATTTTCAAAGGTAATTGAGCAGAAATACAGAGTTTATATGAATTACTGCACCCTTGATTATTCAATGTGCTGGTGGAATTTTGATCGCTGGGAAAAAGAAATTGACTTTATGGCAATGAACGGCATTAATATGCCCCTTGCAGTAGTCGGAACAGAGGCTGTTTGGTATGAAACATTGCTTAAATTTGGTTTTACCAAAGAGGAAGCGTTAAATTCTGTTTCGGGTCCTGCCTTTTGGGCGTGGCAGTTGATGACGAATATTGAGGGATATCTTCCGCCAAAGGACGAAAAATATGTTTATGAGCGTTTGGAGCTTGGAAGAAAAATTTTAAACAGATACATAGAATTCGGTATGTATCCCATTCAGCAGGGATTTTCCGGTCACGTTCCGGTACTGCTGAAGAAAAAATATCCCAAAGCGAAAATTCTTATGCAAAGAGGTTGGTGCGGCTATCCTAAAACGGCACAGCTTGATCCTCTTGACCCATTGTTTCAAAAATTCGGAACAGTCTATCTGCAAACGATGGACAGACTTTTCGGCAATCATCATTACATTGCCTGCGACCCGTTTCACGAGGGCACGCCTCCTAAAAAGACCGTTAAATATCTTAACGAGGTTGGCAGGGCGATTAATAATCTGTATGAAAGCTTTGATAAAAATTCCGTGTGGGTTATGCAGGCTTGGACTATGCGCGAGGGGATTGTTCGTGCCGTCCCTAAAAAGCGTTTGCTGATTTTAGATTTGAACAGCGAAAAAACACCTAAAACAGATAATTGCTGGGGATATCCCGTTGTGTCGGGAATGCTTCACGATTTCGGCGGCAAAAATTCAATGCAGGGCAAGCTTGAAAAGCATAGCAAAAATGTTTATAAAGCCCTTAAAGAAAACGGTGCCGATGTTGTGGGAACAGGAATGTTTATGGAGGGAATTGAGCAAAACCCCGTTGTTTATGATTTGCAGTTTGAACTGATGACCTCCTCAAAAGAAATAGACCTTGAAAAATGGCTTGATAACTATATCCTCCGCCGTTACGGAAAATTTGATAAAAGACTTAAATCAGCTTGGTATATTCTCCTTGAAACCTGCTATAAAAGCGACGGCTATGAGGAAAATGAGGTCGGCTCTGCAGTTGCGGCAAGACCGCAGATGATACCGAAAAAGACAGGCCCCTGCTGTATTGTTAAGCCATATTATGATACTGACAAATTTGAAAAAGCCGTTGAATTATTTTTATCGGTAAACGACGATTTTGAAAGCTCCGACGCATATCAGTATGACCTTTGCGACCTTATAAGGCAGGCAATGAGTAACAGATTTTATAGCAGACAGCTTGATTTTGCAAACGCATATAAGAATAAGGATATTTCATCAGTCAAAGAAATTGCAAAAAAACAGCTTGAGCTTCTTGATGATATGGATAAACTGTTATCTCACCGAAAGGAATTTTGCTTTTCTCGCTGGATAAACGACGCCCACGCACTTGCAACCGATGAGCAGGAAAGAAAATATTTTGACCTGAATGCAAGAACTTTAATAACTCAATGGGGCGATATTAACGGTACAACCTATGCCCTATACGATTACGCTTGGCGTGAGTGGAGCGGACTTATTAAGGAATATTATTATGTTCGTTGGAGTAAATTCTACGAAAAAGCGATATACTGCCTTGAGCATAAACGCATTTTCTTTATAAGAAAAGGCGACGGATATGCCGGCAGGCTTAAATACCGTTCATATAAATTCGGCAGAGAGCTTAACAAATTTGAGCTTGAATGGCTGAAAGATTATAAAGAATATCCAAAGCCTAAAACGAGTAATGCTATCCCAATTGCTGTTGATATAGCCATAAAGTATAGTATATAAGATTTAAAAAATTATAATTTTCAAAAAAGCCACTGCATTATTGCTTTGCAGTGGCTTTTGCTATATATGTTAAAATATTAATTTTCTGAATTTACCCGGCGAAATACCTTCGTTTTCCGTAAAGAAATATATGAAATTCGACTCGCTGTTAAAGCCTGTTTCATATGCAATAGAAGCGACTGTCATATCCGTTACCTGAAGCAGATATTTTGCTCTGTTAAGGCGAGAGATTAGAATATAATCATAAGGCGAAAAGCCTGTCTGTCGTTTGAATATTCTTGAAAAGTGAGATGAGCTCATATTAACGATTTCAGCCAGCTTTCCTACCGTCAAATTTTCGTTAAGATTTTCAGCAATGAACTCTTTAATAATTTGTATACAGTCCTCATAACTGTTTTCGCCTTTGCTTTTGGCGCTTTGAGGATTTAATAGCTCTGCGAAAAGTTTGTAAATATCAAGTGAAAGGTTGAGCTCTGATGGTGGATTGTCGCTTTTTATACCGTCAAAAATACGAAATAAAAGCTTTTCAACATGTTGCACATCCTTACATTTGATGAGATTACCGTCTGTACTTTCAATTTCTTCAAAAAGTTCATAAGAGTTGGCACCCGAAATATGAACCCAAATTGATTCAAAGCTGTCATTTGTATAATATTCGTGTGGCTTATAGCAGTCAAGTATTACAGTATCACCCTTGCGTGCTGTTATGTGTTTATCATCCTTTACATAAGTGAAGCTACCATCAAGAATATGGGTAATAAGCAGGCTGTTGTAATTCTTA
>JBJEPL010000102.1:0-17631 GCA_051881215.1 Eubacterium sp.
GTAGACAAAAAATTTAAATTCTTACAAAAGTAAATAGTTAAATTTTTAACAGTCTTTAATCAATATCCGAAGGTACCGTTTAAGGACTCGTCATTTTCAATCCAGTCCTTTGTTAAAATAACACGGTATTCATCCTCTGTATCTCTTATAACTACCTTTTCGATACCGGCATTGATTATCATTCTTTTACACATTGAACAGCTGTTGGAATTTTTTATATATTCTCCGCTTTCAACCTCTCTGCCGGAGAGATAAAGCGTGCTTCCGATCATTTTTTCACGCTCTGCGCTGATTATTGCATTTGCTTCGGCATGAACGCTTCTGCAAAGCTCGTAGCGTTCCCCTCTCGGAATATTCATTTGCTGTCTTATGCAGTAGCCTAAATCGGTGCAGTTTTTTCTGCCTCTTGGTGCGCCTACATAGCCGGTTGAAATTACCTCGTCATTTTTAACGATAACAGCTCCGTAATGACGGCGCAGGCAGGTACAGCGTTTTGAAACGACATCAGCCAAGTCAAGATAATAATTAGTTTTATCCCGTCTCATAAGTATTCTCCTTAATATTATTATTCATCATCAGACGACAATTTGAGAACAGCAAGAAAAGCCTCCTGCGGTACCTCAACCTGACCGAACTGGCGCATCCTTTTCTTTCCCTCTTTCTGCTTTTCAAGCAGCTTTTTCTTTCTCGTTACATCGCCGCCGTAGCATTTTGCAAGAACATCCTTGCGAAGCGCCTTGACCGTTTCACGGGCTATTACCTTGCCGCCGATTGCAACCTGAATAGGAATTTCAAACAGGTGGCGCGGAATATGCTTTTTGAGCTGCTCGGCAATCTTTCTTGCTCTGGCGTATGCCTTTTCCCTGTGAATAATAAAGGATAGAGCGTCGATTATATCACCGTTGAGCAAAACATCAACCTTGCAAAGCTCGCTTTTGCGGTAATCGGCTATTTCATAATCAAAAGAGGCGTATCCCCTTGTTCTTGATTTAAGCGCGTCAAAGAAATCGTAGATTATTTCGTTAAGCGGAAGCTCATATCTTATATCCACACGGTCGGGCGTGATATAGTTCATATCCTTAAATATTCCCCTGCGCTCCTGACACATATCCATAACCGTACCGACAAATTCGCTCGGAACATAAATATTTGCATTTGCAAACGGCTCCTCGCAGTAATCAATATAGGCAGGATCGGGATAATTTGTAGGATTATCAATCTCAACCATTGAGCCGTCGGTAAGATAAATTTTATATACAACGCTCGGAACGGTAGTTATAAGCTCAAGGTTATATTCCCTTTCCAAACGCTCCTCAATAATTTCAAGATGAAGAAGCCCGAGAAAGCCGCATCTGAAGCCAAAGCCCAGAGCGCCCGAGGTTTCCGGCTCATATGAAAGAGAAGCGTCGTTGAGCTGCAGCTTTTCAAGCGCGTCACGCAAAGCCTCATAATCGGCTCCGTCTGCAGGATAAACTCCGCAGAATACCATTGGGTTAACCTTTCTGTATCCCGGGAGAGCCTCCGATGCTGGATTTGACGCGGTTGTTATGGTATCACCGACACGGGCATCGCCGACCGTTTTAATAGAAGCAGTTATATATCCTACCTCTCCGGCGCAAAGCTCATCTGTCTTTTCAAGCGAGGTTGCACGCATATAGCCGACCTCAACAACATTGAATTCTGCGCCTGTTGCCATCATTCTCATTGTATCTCCGGTTTTTATTTTTCCGTCCATAATGCGCACATAAACGATTACTCCGCGGTATGAATCATAAACCGAATCAAATATCAGTGCCTTTAGCGGCTTGTTATCGTCGCCGTCAGGCGGAGAAATCTCGTTTACAATATATTCTAATACTTCTTCAACATTCTCCCCTGTTTTTGCGCTTACGCGCGGAGCGTCAAGACAAGGTATGCCTATAACCTCCTCCACCTCTTCGGCAACTCTTTGAGGGTCTGCCGCAGGAAGGTCGATTTTGTTTATTACCGGAAGAATATCAAGGTCATGGTCAAGGGCAAGATAAGTATTTGCAAGCGTCTGCGCTTCCACGCCTTGAGAAGCGTCTACAATAAGAATTGCACCCTCGCAGGCGGCAAGGGAGCGTGATACCTCATAGTTAAAGTCAACATGACCGGGGGTGTCTATTAAATTGAATTCGTAAAGCTCGCCGTTTTTAGCCGTATAATCAAGCTTAACTGCATGAGCCTTAATTGTAATTCCTCTTTCTCTTTCAAGCTCCATATCGTCAAGAATCTGCTCCTGCATATCTCTGCTTGCGACAGAGCTTGTAAGCTCAAGCAATCTGTCTGCAAGAGTAGATTTACCGTGATCGATATGCGCAATAATCGAAAAATTGCGAATATGGTTTTTATCTATAGCCAAGGAATTAACCTCCGAAATTAATTATTTCATTATCTTTCTTAATTCTTCTTTCATCAGATTACTGTGATAAGAAACCTTTTCAAATAACCTTTTTATATAGAAATACGGGAGCAAATACGGCCTTTCCCGAAGCTCCAAATAATTGCCCTTCATCTGATTTTTCGGCGGAAAAAGGCGGTGTAAAATATATTTCAGCTTCGAGCCGCCGAAATCCTCATCAATAATTTTCTTTATATCTATACCTTTTCCGTAAACTCCGCCGCTCATTATAAAGTCAAAAAGCTGCTGCTCCTGCTCGGTTATCGTTGAATCATCATCGAAAAGTGCTTTTGCAAGGCCTATTGCAGTATCGCAAAACTGCTTAAAGCCGAATTTCTCAAAGGTTGAATTTATATAATCCCAATCAAAGCTGTCAAAGGCATTCAAGATTACATATATATCGCATACAAATCTGATTCCGCAGCCGGTAAGGCAGTAATGATCATACATATGGCACAAGGTATAGATAAATATATCTTCTTTGCTCATATGGTGTTCATACGGATTTTCGCTGTCAACGGTTGCTCTCTTCCAAAGGTCAAAATCCGGGTGAAACTGATCTGCTTCATCAAAAATTTCTCTGTGAAATTCAAACAAATAGAAAGGATTTTTATAAAAATCATCGGAATTAGCTTCAGCCGTTGATAAATAAAATCCTCTGGATTTCATTATTCTGACAAGCTTTTCTCTGTCATCAGGGCAATAAAGTATATCTATATCGGACATTTGGCGCATCTTTTCCTGCGGATAATAACGCCTTATAACGCTACCCTTGAGAAGCATAAATTTAATTTTTTCATTTTTCAGTTGAGCCTTAATTTCATCAAGCTCATTTCTCATAGCAAGAATTCTCATAAGCTCGCTTTGAGTATGGTTTTTAAAATCAAGAGCCTGCTCCTGCGTAAGGCAGTTCATATCAATAACAGGAGCAATCATTGAGTACACCTGCTGACTTTTTGATAATGCAATAAGCCTGTCCCAATCAATATTGTCGGGAACAGGCGGCAAGGGCTCGCTTTTTAAAGCGGCCCTGAGCATTTTCACAAGATATTCATTTTCAACAGATGAATAGTTCATAATCAATCCTCAATAAGATTCTTACTTTTTAATAAGTCCAAAAGCTCTTTGACATCGGCTCTTGCGGTTGCTTCATCAACCTCGTATTTTTCGAGCATTGCGTTAACAATACTGTCTTCTGTCTGCTCTTTTTTGAGAAGCTCAAAAACAAAAGCAGCAGTAGGATTATTTCTCACAAGTCCGTTAAAGCTCTTTGAAGCCTTTCCTGTAGCAATGGCAAAGCTTTCGCCGTCGATTGAATTAGTAACGATTCCGTCTTTCAGTTTCATAATATCATTCCTTTTATTTTACCGCACTATATTAAGCGAAGTACAATCATCTCCATTCATTCTAACAAAAAACTTTTAAAAAAACAATAGCATATTGTAAACATTCTTTTTATATATAGATATACTTTTGATTTCGGATAATATTTACTTTCTGTTATTATAATCATCATCTATGTCCTTGCTCCAGTCAGCCTGAATAGGCATAGATGCACGCATACAGCAAACCGTATCTGCGAGTGTATCATAAACTACATTTGTACCCTGACCATCTGCGTGGTAGTTCACTGCTCTGTCTTCGTTGATACCGAAATGCTTTGCAGTTTCAACTGCGTCGATATTTGCACCGATGAAAAGAAATTCCCAGCCGTACTTTTCTTTTTCGTGCTCTATCATCTTTTTAACTTGGTCGCTTGAATACTTCTTGCTTGCATTTTCATAGCCGTCAGTAATAATCACAAACATTGTATGCTCGGGTACATCTTCTCTGCGGGCATACTTATGAATATTTGCTATGTGGTGAATTGCTCCTCCGATTGCGTCAATAAGAGCGGTACAACCGCGCACATAGTAATCCTTTTCTGTCATAGGGCTGATTTTGCCGAGGTCAATCCTATCGTGAATCACCTCTGTTTCGTGGTCAAAAAGAACAGTTGAAACATAACACTTGCCTTTTTGCTTTTTCTGCTTTTCAATCAATGAATTGAACCCGCCGATTGTGTCACTCTCAAGTCCGCCCATTGAGCCTGAACGGTCAAGAATAAATACCAATTCGGTAATATTGTTGTGAATTTTAACATTTTCTTTCATAATAAAAATCTCCTTTAATGATAATTTGTCTTTCAACTGACAAGTTCATTATAGGAGATTTTCATTTTCATTTGGTCGCATCACAAGCGACATTAATTTTATGCGCCGAGCAGGCTTTGATCAAAGGCAAAAAGTGCCTCGTTAATTTCAAAGATATTGTAGTTCCCACGCTTGATAAAATACTCAATGATTACATCAAACTTATTGCTGTGAGAAAGGGCAAAGCCTGCCTTCAAAAGCATTTCGTTAGCTTCGGCAAGGCTTAACTCTAATGCAATGCAAAAGGCAATAACAGTCGGCTTGCTTGGCTTGTAGGCAGGATTTGAGCGAATTTTAGAGAAAAGCTTTCTGTCTATATTTGCTTTTTTGTAGCATTCACTGTCCGTCATGCCCTTTTCATCAATTTTGCGCAACAGCATTTGAGAAAAGCTCTCGTCAAGGGTAATGACAATATCGCTCAAATCAGCGGTATCCTCAAACAAAGGCTTTGACATCATCGGAGCCTTTGCACATGTATAACAGTCATCATCGTCAGAGAGAAATCTTGTTTGAGGCAAAGGCATACTTTCGCAAGCATTATTTATCCGCCTGCTGTCATAGAGTGAATGCTCTGCAACATAGTTATCGTCTATATACTGTGCAATGTCGGTGAACAGCTTACTGCCAGTCGCAAGGGCGTTTTTATTGTAAACAACAATGTATACAAGCATATCATTATGCATCAAAAATTCTGCAACAGTGTCAACTGCAACCTTAAAGGCTTCATTCATAGGATAGCCGTAAACACCGCTTGATATAAGCGGAAAGGCAACAGACTCGCAGTTGTTTTCCTTTGCAAGCTCAAGAGAGCTTTTATAACAGCTTTTAAGTAATTCCTGCTCGTTGTTGCTACCGCCCTTCCATTTAGGACCTACGGTATGTATTACATATTTGCAGGGCAGGTTGTAGCCTTTAGTTATTTTAGCCTGTCCTACCTTACAGCCGCCCAACTTCATACATTCAAGCAGTAATCCTCTGCCTGCGGCCCTATGTATTGCACCGTCAACACCTCCGCCGCCTAAAAGCGTAGAATTAGCGGCATTGACAATTGCATCACATTCAACCTTTGTTATATCGTTTCTGATTATCTGCAATGGCATAACATCACCTCAAAGCATAATACGGTCTATGAAATAATCATAAACCGTATTTTTTGATTTGTAAAGATTAGGGCATTATACAATTTCATTTTCGCGGGAGGAGTGCAAATCGGCGTGCAGCTTTTCAAGCTCTTTTTTTGAGAGCTTATAGCCGAAGAAAAGAAGTACAAAAAGAACGATTAAAATTATTGCAGGTACTAATGTTGAAATTCCGTAAAGCTTTTCGATTACCTCTGCCGGCTGTGTTGCAAGCTTGCCGTTATAGCCGATTAAGCCGAGAATGGCAGGAACGCCTGCGCCCGCGGCGGTTTGGCCTAACTTTCTTGCAAAGGAATAAAATGAATAAGCCGTGCTTTCCTCTCTTCTGCCTGAAAGCAGTTCATGATAATCTATGACATCCATAACCATTGCCCATATTTCAAGCACGAGGAAGGTTTGACCTGCGCCCGAAAGAAATGTCATTACAAGGAAAAGATACGGACTTGAAGCCAAAGCGGTATATCCGAAAAGATACATAATAACATTGATTACTGCCGCAAAAGCAATACCTGCGCTGCAAATTTCTTTTTTACCGAATCTGCGCACAAGCTTGCCCATAACAGGTAAGAACATAGCCATCGGCAGATATGTGCATATTGTTACAATACTGTAAAGGCCCGGCTTTTCATAGAAATTTTTAAACAGATAATTATAAACCGTCTGCGTATACATCTGAAAGCAAATGAGTAGCATTGAAACGCCGCAAAGAGCAAGAAACGGCTTATTTTTGACAAGCATACGAACACTGCGCAAAAGATTGTAATTGCTTTCACTTTGCTTTGCGGATACCGTAACTCTCTCTTTTGTCAGCCTGAAATGAACAAAAAATGTTATCACGGTTATTACCGAAAGACAGCCTACTGCAATACTGAGCTTATTTCCGTCAAGAACTTTTACCGAGCCGCCAACACCTGCAACCGTTGAATAAACAAACAAAGGCAGAAGTATCTGTGCAGGCAGGCCTCCCACGCCTGCACCTACAGACCTCCACATAGAAAGAGATGAGCGCTCAATTTCATCATCGGTAATTACCGATGCAAGAGAGCCGTACGGAATATTTACTCCGGTATACATCATTCCGTAAATAATATATGTAATATATGCGTAAATAAGATACTGTTTTTCGGTAAGACCGGGAATTTTGAAAAACATAAAAAATGCGGCAACGGCAAGAGGCAGAGATGCACCGAGGATATACGGTCTAAATCTGCCGTGCTTTGTGGGACGGCGCGAGTCAATAAATGCGCCCCACATCGGGTCATTGACTGCGTCCCAAATTCTTGCAACCAGCATAAGCACCGTAATTGAAGCGGTGGCAATGCCGAGAACATCGGTATAAAACATTGTTAAGAATGAATTTACGAGAGAAAAGGTTAATATTCCTCCCATATCGCCTAAAGCGTAGCCGATTTTATCTTTAGCTTTTATTCCGTGAGTTTTTTGTGTATCGGTCATAATAATTTCTCCTCAAAGTTTTAGAGCGCTTCTTTTACCTCAAGCTTTCTTTTGTCACCCTTACAAAGTCGTATTTCAGGGGTAAATGGCATATTGCCTGTATTTTTATATTCTACTGTAACTGAATTATCGTCACAATATACGGTAAAATTAAGCATCACACATTCATTATTCTTATAGTTAAAGGTCAAGCCGTCGTCGGTAAAAAAGCTGCTTTCAAAAGCACCTCTTTTAATGGGATAAACGGTGAAAACAGTTTTTTCCTCATCGGTTGGAATGACACTTCCCGACTTCACAAAATAAGGCATTTCCTCCGTCGGCGGTATTGTGATTTTCACCCTTTGACCGCCGTTATAAAGCTTACCGTTACAGTACCATTTTTCATTTTCGGGTAGATAGATTTGTGTATCTTCCCTGCCCTCTTCAAACACGAAAGCAACAAGAATATCAGTACCTACGAGCATACTGTCATTTTGAGTATAAAGCTCCTCATCGTCATAATACAAAAGAGGCGGAGCATTCATCGGTATTTCCTTTTCAACCGAATTATAAGCGCAGTTATATAGATAAGGAATAAGCCTTTTTCTTTGGGCAAACAGTCTTTTAACCGACGGCATTATATCGGGATAGCTCCAAGGCATTGTGGCAGAGCCGTCCTCGTTCCAGCTGTGGATAGTAAATCTCGGCTCGAATATACCGTGCTGAAGCCAGCGCAAAAGCAGTTCCCTCGACGGCATTTCGCCGTGAAATCCGCCCAAATCGTGGCCGTAGAAATACAAACCGGAAAGCGACATTGTAAGCCCTATATTATGGCAGTAGCGCAAATCCTCAAAGCAGGTGCGGTTGTCGCCCGACCAGGTTTGAGCAAGACGGCGCACGGCAATATTTCCGCTTCGGGTTGACAAAAACGGCCTTAAATCAGGTCTGTTTTCAGTCTGTGCCTTATACGATGATGCAACCATTAGATAAGTTAAATCGGGTCTTATTCTGCTTGCCTGAACCTCACCCTTTCCAAAGCCCTGTGATACAGCATCGCAGTCGCGGATATCAAACTCGTTGTTATCATTCCAGGTTGAAGCTATGCCGAAATCAAGCAGAGCTTCCGTAACCTTTTGCTTCCAATAGTCAAAGGCGTCGGGATTTGTAAAATCAATATAGCTTCCAAGCCCGTCCCAAAACTCCGTAACAAACGGCGTTCCATCGGGGTTTTTTACAAAATAGCCCTTATCGGCAATTTCATCATACAGCGGGTGGCTGTCTAAAAATGCAGGCTTAATATTCGGTATAATTTGAATGCTATGCTCTGCAAATTTTTTTATAAATTCTTTAGGATTAGGGAATTTATCATAATTCCAGTTAAAAACATACCGCCTCTCACCGATAGAGGTGTACCCCGATGAAAGATAAAAGCCTTTGCACGGCAAGTCGTATTCTTCAAGCTTATCGAGAAAGCCGTTCATCTGCTTTTCGGAATCGGGAGCGTCTGTGTAAGCCATTGTGCTTGCGCAGTAATCAAAGCTCCATTTAGGCGGAAAAGCCTGCTTTCCGCAAAGGCACGCAAACTGCTGTAAAACCGACAGCTTTGTTCCGAAGAAAACATAATAAACAAGGCAGTTATCCTCTGTTTTAAAATATTTATACGCAGGATAATAGTTGTTGATTTCCCTGCCTAAATCCATGTATGAGGTGTCCGAGGTATCGTAAAAAATGCCGTAACAGCCGACGCTGTTTTCGCAAATATAAAACGGAATATGCTTATAAAGAGGGTCGCTGCTTTTAGCGTCATAGCCCATGCAGTCGGAGGTTTCAATGCGAAAGGCTCTGCCTGCCTTGTTAAGCGGACCGCCCTTGTCGCCCAATCCAAAAACATATTCACTGTTTTCTCTTGTTATGTAATGATAGCTTTCTCTGCCGAATTCACCTGCAAAATTATATGCAAGAGGAGCACGGTCGGAAAACAGAATTTGACCGTCTTTTTTGTATTCTAAAATAAAATTTTCTTTGTTTAATTCAATTTCTATACCGCAGGGCAAATTGAATTGTTCAAGATTTTCTGCGATATTAACCTTGGGCTTGAACATTTCAAAGCCGTCTGTGCTTAATCTGTCTCTGCCTACTGTTAAAAGCTCATTATCGGGGTTAACAGAAAAGGTGGGCAGTATACTGTCTTTATCCTTAAACACCGCAACACGCAGACAGCTTTTGCTTACAAAATCAAGCCGTACAAAGTTATCGTCGCATATATAAGTACGGCAGGTATCGGAATATTCCGACAAGGTGAATTTATGCTTAAATTTTCCCATTATACTGTTTTTCCTTTTCCCGTTAAAGTGAATTTAAAATTATCCCTTGTTTTCCATTTCGAGCATACTGAATTTTCGCAAAATGACATTGGTTTTCTGTAATCGGCCTTCCATTTGGGGAGTGACGCGCAGTTAGGATTACCGTTTTTCGCAAAAGCACAAACCGCGTCTGAAATCTGCTCTGAAATTTTATAGTCTATATCCTCAAAGGGACGCCAGTTGAAATCAAGAGTTGAAAAAATATAAAGCAAATCTGCCGAATGCCAAGCGCCCATATCGTCGCCCGGTAAAAACCTGTTAAAATTATAAAGATAGCAGGGCTTTGAGTTGTGATTTTGAGCGTATTTGCCCCACTTTTTATTAACGCCCTCGAGGACTATCGGTATCATATCGGTACAGGTTGAGCCGATGATATAGGGCATATCGGGAATTTTGTTGAGCTTAAAGCTGTTTTCATCAAGTATTACGCCGTCATAAACAGGGAAAGTATACGGCATACTGAATTTGCTTTCCCTGCAGGCCTTGAGCCATGCGTAGTAAAGCTCTTTTGCTCCAACGCTTTTCAGCTCCTCTATTGATGAAACGCCTGCATTTTTCATTATGCCGTCCCAAAACGGAGTGATTTTATCAATGCTCAACGGTTTAAGCAAACACCTCTGCATACCCGCTCCGCTCAACATTATTGCGCCTGAAAATTTATTTTTAAGCATTGGGTTATTAAGGTGTATATCAACGCTCATTGCGCCTGCGCTTTGCCCCATTAATGTAATATTATCGGGATTTCCTCCAAAGGCTGAAATATTGTTAATTACCCAATCAATTGCCGTTGTCTGGTCGTAAAGTCCGAAATTTGCCAAAACGCCGTTTTCATCCTTCAAATCCTTGTGGGCGCAAAAGCCGTAAGGCCCCAGACGGTAGTTCATAGCAACTGTGATTATACCTTTTTCGGCAAGGCGTTCACCCTTGATATGACCCTCGTCGGTACTGCCTCCCGTAAAGCTTCCTCCGTGAATAAAAATAAGAACGGGGCAGCTTTGGGCATTTTTCGGAGTCCAGATATTAAGGAAAAAGCAGTCCTCGCTGTATGTAAACTTCAGCCCCTTGCGAAACTCTATATGATAAAAGGGATTGACCTTTGCATCCTCCTCAAAGGCACGATGCTGATAACAGCAGGCTTTATATTCTGTTGCGTCATATACACCAATCCAAGACTTCTCCTCGGTGGGATATTCATATCTGCCTGCACGGGCATAGCGTATGCCGCGAAATTCCAGACATCTGTCCGTTTCCAACCCTTTTATTACACCGCAGGGTGTTTCTTTTTCAATATAATTCATTTCATTCCCTCAATATACATTTATTACAATTACAGTTTATCAAATTTTTAAAATAATAGCAATCCTTTTGCAACCGAACAAAAAGCATTGATAAATAATAGGAAATTCGTATCGTCCGCTTCGCTTATAGTAATAACATTAACTGCTTTATATTCGTCAATATCAGTCATTTGTTTTATAGCTTCTTTATAATTAACCGTCATTAATCAATTGTATTAAATTGCTTTTTTACATGGTTAATTGCAATGAAGCAATGCCTTTTAAGCATTTTATGTCAATATGCTTTCAGTATCTCTAAAATCTCCTTCAAGCGATATTAACAGTTTTATCAGCGCTTTTTAACTTATTTTTTTACGCTTATATGCCAAAACGGCAAAAACGCACGCAATAATTTCAGCAATCAAAAAGGCGTACCAGGTTGAATTAATTCCTAATTGCGATGCAAAAAGATATGCAACCGGAATGAGAATGATAAGTTGCCTTAACAAAGTTGAAAACATATTAACAAGGCCGTTTCCAAGCCCTGAAAAATAATATCCCGTTACAACAGTAACACCTGTAAAAACGAATGAAAGCGATATTATACGCAGTGCCGGAACGCCGATTTCGAGCATTGCTTCGCCTGCACTGAAAAATCCAAGAAGCGTTTTAGGAACGAGGCAGAAAACAGCGGTGCCGATAAGCATAATAATTGCGGCTCTGCGAACGGTTACTATGTAAGACTGTTTTATTCTTGCGTTATTCTTTGCCCCGAAATTATAACCGACAATGGGAATAAGGCTTTGCGCAAGTCCGTTAAGAGGCATATAAAGGAAGTTTTGCAATTTGTAATAAACGCCGAAAAATGCAACAGCCGTTGACGAGAACGAATAAAGCAGTTTATTCATAGCAAGCACCATTACACTGCCGCAGGCCTGCATAACCATTGTGGGCAAGCCTACCTTATAAATATCCTTCAATATCACGCCGTTAATTTTAAAATTCTTTAATTTAATCGGTACGGATTTATTATATTTTGCATTAAGGATTAATGAAATAATGCCTGCAAGCCATTGACCTGCAACTGTTGCAATTGCCGCACCTTTGACGCCCATAGCAGGCAATCCCAAGCAACCGAAAATAAGAATCGGGTCAAGAATTATATTACATAACGCACCTGCTGTTTGAGCAATCATACTAAGCCATGTTTTGCCTGTTGACTGTAAACAGCGTTCTCCTGTTGTTGCAATAAATATACCAATGCTGAATATCATACAAATTTTAAGATAAGATACGGAATCATTCAAAATTTCAGTATCATCAGTATAAAGTGAAAGAAACGGCTTAACTGCAATTATACCTAACAGCACAAAAGGGACGCATCCAATAAAAGCGGAGAATAAACCGTTTATTGCAACTTGTTTAACCCTATTACTGTCTTTTTGGCCAAGCGTTCTTGAAAGCAAAGCATTAACACCGACGCCTGTGCCGACGGAAACGGCAATCATAAGCATTTGAACGGGATAAGCAAGCGATGTGGCAGTAAGTGCATTTTCGTTTATTCTTGCAACAAATATGCCGTCAACAATATTGTAAAGCGACTGCACAAGCATTGAAATCATCAACGGAAACGACACATTCCAAATCAGCTTCGGAACAGGCATACTTTCCAACTTATTATTTTGCTTCATAAACTCCTCCTAATAAAAAAGAGGCGCAACAAAACAGCGTTACCGGCTGTTGGTTGCACCCTTTTTGTAGTAACGATGAATAATTTTAATGATGACCGCCGTGATGATTCGGCTTGTTAGGAGCAATATTCATCCAATGGTCAGATAATTTCTCTAACAAGTAAGCAAGCTGTGAAGTTTCTTCCGTAGTAAGAACAGAAAACATTTCTCCTGCCATTTCCTGCGTAATTCCGCCGCTGTCTGCAATGCCTACTGCGTGGTGCAAATATTTCATAACAAGCTGCTGCTCCTTATTATCAAACTGCAATCTGCCTGAATGATGTGAGCGTTCACTGCTTTCGGGAATTTTACCTGTTTTTACATATTCCTCACCACGACTGCAATGAGGCGCTGATAAGTCACATTCGCGAGGGCATATAGGACATTTATTAGTTTCTTTCATAATTTAAATCATTCCCCAAACAAAAACAAGCAGTATTTATTCATAAACCGGATTTACATGATAAACACTACTCGTTAATAATTTTTATTCACTTTATGACTTCATTATTTTCGTCTTTATCAGTATATAACTATAATTTTAAAAAGTCAAGGAATGATTGATTTCATTCCCTGACTTTTTTCTGAAATACATCTATCTCAATTGCCGATACTGCAAATTTGGGGATTTGCTTTCTGCTTAATATCGGCGGAATCAAAATGTAAAAATCACTTTTTATAGCACACGGCATATCCGTCAAAAGTGCCGGCATAGATTGTATCGTCTGTCAAAGCGGCTTCTCCCAAAACAGCCGAGCCTGCAAGCTTCTTTTTGATTTCATTGCCTGTTTTTATGTCAACTGTATAAATATATCCGTCATTTGCACCGAAAACAAGGCTGTTTCCGTCAATTACAGGCGATGCTTCTACCGTTTTTGAGCCTTTTCCCACATAAGGAGCTGTAAAAAGAATTCCCTCATTTGTTTTGAAATTCCACAGCATTTCTTTGCTGTTTGTATCAAATGCAATAATTCCCTCATTGGCAGTAGGAATATATGCCACGCCGTCAAGATAAGCAGGCTGACCGCTTGATGAAAAATTATATCCCTCAAACTCGGTCTTGCTTATAATAGCACCGTCGGCAAGGCTCACAAGCATAACCGCGTCGCTGTCAGCAACAAGCAGTGTATTATCGTCAATAGCAATAGGTGTTGAGCTTCTGAAGCGTATATCCTCATCATTATTGCTCCACAGCTCTGCTCCGTTTTCAATATCAAGTGCAGCCAGAGCATCCCAATGGGAATTTACAATAAGCTTATTGCCTGCAACAATAAATTCCGCAGGTGAATTTTCCCCTTTATCTCTGTTTTGAGACCACTTTAAACTGCCGTCTTGCATATTTACCGCAGTTATAATACGGGAATTTCCTGTATACAAAACACCGTTATCTATACAAATTCCGCTGCTTGTTCCGATATTGTTGCCAAGGTCAACCTTCTTTTGCCAAACGACCTTGCCTGTTGATTTGTCAAGGCAGTAAACATTTCCGTCAACATCCATTGCAAACAGTCTTTCACCGTCAATACAGATGTTATTTTTAACTGAGTTTATGGTTTCATAAAACCATTTGATTTCACCGTTATCGGAATTAAGGCAGTATACTCCGCAGTAGTGGGGATAATCGTCATCAGCCGTTGCCGTATAAATATTTCCGTTATCATAAACAGTATCGCAAAAAAGTGCATTGCCGTCTAACTTTGTACTCCAAAGAGTGTTTTGGGGTAGTACAGAAGAATTCAAATCGTAATAATCCGTATTAGTTCTTATTTCACCGTCGGCACCGATATAAATTATTCTTGTGCCTGCAGGCGATGAGTCAATGCCTCCGCAGTCGGGACGGGGAGCGCTGATGTTTAACACGCCCTCATTCTCATAAACATAATTAAAATGATAGTGACCAAACACCCATGCAATGAGATTATGCTGCTTTAAATCAAGTTCATTTCTTCCAAGGGATAAAACATAATCATCTGTTGGTGATTTTGTATGGTTAAACATAACTACCTTTTTACTGCTGTCAACATTTGCAAGGTCATTTTCAAGCCATTTCCACCTGTCATTTTCAGCGTAGCAGGATTTATAGTCGCTACCCGTTTGGAAGGAGGTAACAACATAGTGAACATTTCCGACATCAAAGGAATACCAAACAGGACCGTACAGGCTTTCATAAAGCTCCTCGCCGTATTCGCCGTCAACATAATCGTGGTTGCCGATTACATATCTTACGGTACATCCCATTGTGTCGGTATTCATTTGCTCAATATGCTTTTTTAGACCTGCTTCATAGCATATGTCTCCTGTATGTATCAGAAAAGCAGGATTGTTTTCTTTTACAATATCCTTAACGGTATCAAGCCATTCGCCTGTACCGCCCTCCCCTATTTCGGTATCGGAAATCTGTATAAAGCAATGATTTTCCTGCGAGGTAAGCTCCGATTTATCTAATGAAAAATCATAGCTTTCGGTTTTTTCCGAAACAGGAATGTAAAAGTTATCCGTCTTATAGCCTGAAGGAACCGTTACGGTTACAAAATGGCTTTTACGCCAGCCCTTCAGCTCAAATCTTCCGCTTTCGTCGGTTTTTACAACATTTCTGCCGTCTGTTACACAAACTCCTTCAATCGGTGCACCCGTACCGTTTTCGGTTACAGTACCTGAAAACGGTCCTTTATTTAAAGCTGATGATACAACAGCCGTAGCAACAGCGGCAGTAATCACAACGGCGCAAATAACCGCTGAAATAATTTTTATTTTTTTACCCTTTTTCATTTTATCCCCTTTTTATTTTAAAAAATCAATTTTCGATATATCTGTCAAGAGCATTCTTTATTCCGCAGGCTACACTGTTTGGATCATCCATGGTTTTATCACAACCGACACGGAAAATCATTACTCCTCCGCAACCGCTGAACAGAGCGTATGCGGTTTTATCACCTGCAAGTGCCGGTGAACAGAAGGTGCCGTCGTAAATCTGCCCGCCGTCCTCTACATTATAATATTTGCTGTCCCAATAGTTTGCCTGCTTTAAATCGCGCCAAACCGCCCAAAACGGAGTGCCGTTAACCGGGCGTCCGTAGGCGGCTATGCCTATATTAATTTTCGATATATCAGCGCCGTTTTCGGCAAATGCTAAAACACCCTCCTGCGCCTGCTGCAAAGAGCTTTGATAGCCGTCAATATCATTTCCGTCATACGCCATAAACTGTATTTGGTCAATACGATTAAAGGTTTCCTCCGACAAGCCTAAATTACCTGAAGAAAGGGCGGCAGATATTATTCTTTTATCCGTACCGTTATTCATTCCGTCATCAAGTTTTGCTATAAATTTGTCAAAAAGCTTCCAGTCTTCGCCTGATTGAGGATACTCCCAGTCAATGTCAACTCCGTTAAAATCATATTTGTTTACAAGCTCAATTATACCGTCTGCAACCTTTTCCCAATTATTTGCCATAAAGGCGTTTACTCCGCTGTGGCCTCCGCCTGCGCCGTCTGCAAGACCTGTTATAATGAGCTTAACCTCATGGCTTTGGTCCGAACGCATGGAAATAATTTTTTTCAGTGCTGAAATTTCCTTTGCAAAGCTTTCCTCGCCCATATCCCCGAAGCTGATGCTGCCGTTTTCGTCCCAGCTTACTGCGGCAAAAATTATTACCGTAGTATAAACATCATAGAATTTTGCGTAATTCTTGGCGTAATCCTCGCCCTTTGCAAGTATTTCGGTGGGCACATCTCCGTCAAGTCTTTGATAGGCTGTTACTTCAAAATTATCCGCTTTGCGTAACGGCTCGTTATATAATTTGATTGATTTGATATTTGCAGGCGTATCGGTGCTTCTGAATTTATCTATGGAAAGACGAACCCTGTCAGTTGTTACGGCATCAAAGCTGCAAAGCCTTGAGTCTTGGATTTTTTCGCTTTGATAAAAGGTAACCCATTGACCGTCAATTAATGCCTGAAGTCTGAAATACTGCACTTCGTTGCCCAACTCTTCTATAACGGCAGTATTAAAGGTTGATACCTTTGAAAGCTCAATTTCCGCATAGCTGTTGTTAACATCGTCACAGCCCTCTGCAGAGGTACGGTTAGGGCTTTGAGGTGTCCAGCATTTACCGTTGTCAAGAAGCAGATTTACTGCATCTGCACTTTCTCCCTTTTTAAGACTCTCAAAAGTGATTTTTGCATTATTAATTATATTTTCCGATTGAAGATTCATTGCTTGAAAATCCTTTCCCTTTATAGCGAGATTTGCTGATGTACCGATTTTCATAGGTACAAGAATGATTGCGCAGATAACCGCGACTGCAATAATTGCTTTAAAGGCTTTTTTACGGCTGTCGCAGAAAAGAAATACCAAAGGGATTGCTCCGGCAAAGCCGAGAAGCGCAAGACGAGGCAAAAGCGCTTGAATTGCGCGTGCAAAATTCTGCGAAGAAAAGCCTGAATCAAGTCCGAACAAAAGTATAAATGTGTAAATAAATATAATTACAGAAATAATTTCAAAAATAAGGTGTATAACTCTTATCACGACATTATTGTTTAACTTCCGAAATGCCTGTAAAAGCAGATATAATATTCCTGCAGCTGCGCAGAAAATGATAATTCCCAACATAAGAGCAACAAAATTTTCGCCCATCGGATAAAGCTCTGCAATCCATCCATAGGTCCAATCAGCGCTTTTTAAAAATGCATAGGAGCATACTGCCAAAAAATAAAATATGTAGGCGCCTAAAGGCGAATTCAGGCTGCCCTCAATTTTTCTTAATGTTTTCATATGTTTACCCACTCTTCAAATTTACTTTATATTAATAATAATTCCTTTTCTTTTAGCCAGCTTAAACGGCTTATTTAAATTTTTTATTTTCCTTTTGCTTTTATTTCGGATTCCTTTGATTATGTAAGCATAAAAAAGAAGGAATACTTTAATTCCCATAGTATTTCTTTATTAATATTTGCTAAATAACATTGACAAATCTGCAAACCGGAAATTACAAATTTCATTTTGCATTTCTATATGAAATTATAATATGACTTGGTGCAAATAATACTGATGCAATAATCAATAGCACTGACCTAC
>JBJEPL010000103.1:0-17068 GCA_051881215.1 Eubacterium sp.
CAATATTGCAGTTTGCTTTACGGTTTCCGATTTGGGATATCTTGAGCTTGAAAGTGTAAGCTTTCTTGATTTTTCTGTTCCTTTTGAGCATACGGAAGGTTATATGGCGCCGTTTCCTATGGGCAAAATGAATTTACCTGCGGATTCCTCAAGCGGTGATATCAAGGTAAAAAATAAAAAACTTGCACTTGAGTATATAATAAAAGACAATAAAAGAATTATACGGTGCGATTTTCCCTCTTTCGACAGCGGAAAAGGATTAAAGGTAAATATAACTCTTGAAAATTTACCGCAGGATACAATGGTTATAGCAACTCCGTGGAAGGAGGATAGCAAGGCGTTTTATTATAATCAAAAAATCAACTGTATGCCTGCAAGCGGTAAGGTAGAGTATGACGGTAAGGTTTATACTCTTTCTCCGCAGACTGATTTCGGAGGTCTTGATTGGGGCAGAGGAGTATGGACATATGATAACTATTGGTACTGGGGCTCGGGTTCGGGTGTTGTTGACGGACACCGTTTCGGCTTCAATATCGGTTACGGCTTCGGTGATACTTCGGCTGCTTCGGAAAATGTGATTTTTTATGACGGAAAGGCTCATAAAATCGACGATGTTGTTTTTAATATAAGCGATAATTATACCGACCCGTGGACCTTCACTTCGTCAGACGGCAGATTTGAAATGGATTTTGTACCTGTTATTGACAGAAACGATTTTACGAGCGTAGCTAATTTAATCGTAACCGATCAGCATCAGGTTTTCGGCAGAATGACCGGCAAGGCAGTTCTTGATGACGGTACTGTTATTGAAATTAAGGATTTTCTGTCCTTTGCTGAAAAGGTACATAATAAGTATTAAAAAAACCTCTCACTGTTTAAACGGTGAGAGGCTTTTGCCTGTATAAACTATGAGGGTAATTTAACTGCTTTTCTTTTGTATATCAGAGAATCAAGCTTATCCATTGCTTCGTCAAATATCAACGCAATAACAATTGTTGCTATGAAGCTTACAATTAAGAATGAATATTTGTGGTCATTAAATCCGTAATAGAACAGAAGTATCATAGGGATTCTTTGCAGTATAAATATGCTGAAAACATGATTTCCAAACCATTCAAGAATATCATTACCGATTTTAACCTTCATTGTTATCATAACCATAAGGATTGACGCCAAAGCAGCCCAAATAATATGATGAACAGGTGAATCTGTTCTGTTTGAGCTGAAATAATAATAAACAGCAAACAATACCGCAAAACCGCCTGCCCAAATGATATCGTGCTTCATAACAATCTTATCAAGATAAGGCTTTATAAGTGAAAATGCCATACCGACAGGATAACAGAATATTGTATTGTAATAATATTCTCCGACTCCCATTTTTCTTTCAAAAACTGCAAAAAGGGCTGTGAGTATAAATACAAGAATAACAGCAAGATAATTGCGCTTTTTGAAAATCATAAATGAAATAAAGGTTATTATGTAAAGCGCAAATACCGCAAGCATATACCAATTGCTGTTTCCTATGCTTGTCCAACCTGTGAAAGCAAGCAGATTTTCTTTTATACCGAAGCTTCGGTGTCTTATAATATTTGCAATTATAAACAATATGACGGCAATTGCAAAATGGTACCACACTCTGAAAAATCTTTTAAAGGGAATTGATTTTGTATAATCAACTCCTTTTTTCTTGATGGATTCCGCTATTCCAAAGCCTGAATAGAATAAAAACATTACAACAACAAGCTGTCCCATATATTTCCTGAATGACATATACGGTGCGTCTAAAGCACCCGAGAAATTCACATATTGAGATGCATGGCTGAAAAAAATCAGGATAGTGAATAAACCGTTTATAGCTTTTGTCTGACTTACGCTTAAATAATCGTCAAAAAATTTGTTGCCTTGAGCTACCTTAATATTATTGAATATAATCAATAAAACAATTATTAACAGTATTAACATTGCTCTGATTTCCTTTTATTACTTATTTTTAGTGTATAGTAATATATAACTTCCTTTTTGTCAAATAAAATGTAATATTTCTGTAATTATTTTTGCATTAGATATTTATTTTGTAATTAATTTCTGCTATAATATTATAAATATTGCAGAAGGGAGAGACGAAATGAAGAAAATTACAGCATTATTAATCCTTTTGTTATGCTTTTCGCTCCTGTTTTCAGGCTGTCGCAGCTTCCGTCTCGCTTCTTCTATTGACGATTTGATTTCGCCTGTTGCTCCAAGCGGAGAAAACGCCAGCGTTCAAAACGCACTTGATGAATTCTGTAAAGGCGGATATTCAATTAAAATTCCGATTTCAGGCGATTATACTACCTCGTTTATTTTTTATGACCTTGACGCAGATAAAATAAATGAGGCAATTGCATTTTACGAGCCGTCTAATAATCTCGGAACAGTTAATATGGCAGTAATAAAAAAGAATAATGATAAATGGAGTGTTATTGATAATATTAAAGGCGATGCAACAGATGTAAACGCTGTTGATTTTTGTGATGTAAATAATGACGGTACTGTCGAGATACTTGTCTGCTGGAGTGTTATATCAAAAACAACAGGCTCAAATCTTAATGTTTACAGGCAGCAGGTGTCCGATGATAAATACAGCTTAAAGCAGATTTCCGATTCCGTAACAGCCGCAAAATTCCTTTGCGTTGATATAAACAGCGACGGTGTTAATGAGGTGCTTGTTTTTACAAACGGTACCTCCTCCGAATCACCTAAAGCGGAGCTTTATTCATTTACCGATAACAAAAAGAAGCTTTTGGGTCTCACCAAGCTTGACAGCAGAATAACCTCTTATCAAAGCATCATTCAGGGAGAAACCGATGAAGGAGTATGCGTATATGCCGACGCCGTAAAGTCCGACGGTGATTCAATGGTAACAGAGTTTATTTACTGGTCTGATTATTACGATTCAATCGTTTCTCCGTTTTACAGCTATTCAACAGGTATTACGGGTGAAACCTCTCGCAGCTCAATGCTTATTTGCAGAGATATTGATAATGACGATACTATAGAAATACCCGTTGATTCATCAATTAAGGATTTGCCGTCGCAGATAACTGCGCAGAACTGGAAAGCGTATGAAAATACGGTTCTTGTTCATAAATGCTATTCTCTGTCCTGCAGGCGTGACGGATATGTTCTCGTTATTCCGGATAAGTATTATTCAAAAATAAAAGTTAAATATGATTCCGATGCAAGAGAGATGAAGGTTCTTTCAAAAAGCGATAATAAAGAGTGCTTTACCGTTATCACGGAAATAGTTTCAAGCTATAACAGCAATGATGAAAAGTATGAGGGATATACTCAAATATTAAGTGATTCGGGATTTGTCTACCTTGCAAAAACAGAAGATAATTCTGAAATTAAAGTAACTGTTGAGCAGTTAAAAGATATGATTAGAGCTTATTAATTTTAACTTCTTAATAAATTAAGCTTTTGCTTTAAGAAGGGGAGGAATTTTTATATGAAAAAGGTGCTTGTTGCCGAGGATGAGGAATCTATCCGTGAGTTTATTGTTATTAATCTTACAAGAAGCGGATATGAGGTCGAGCAGGCTGAAAACGGTGCTGTTGCGCTTGAAAAGTTTTCACAGGATGAAAACAATATTGATGTTGCTATCCTCGATATAATGATGCCTGAGGTCGACGGCCTTACTGTTTGTAAGGAAATGCGTAAAAAATCGTCTGATTTAGGCATTATTATGTTAAGTGCAAAAACACAGGAGATGGATAAAGTGACAGGCTTGCTCTTCGGCGCAGACGATTATGTCACAAAGCCGTTTTCTCCAAGCGAGCTTATGGCAAGAGTTGACGCTGTTTACCGCCGTGTTGAAATGACAAGAGGCTTTCGCAAAAACGATACAACCGGCGACAGTATAGTTCTTGATGAATTTGAGCTTAATCTTCGCAACAGAACTCTCTCTAAAAACGGTACTCTTATAGAGCTTACGCAGGTTGAATTTCAGATTATTGAGTATTTCTTTAAAAATCCTAATGCCGCACTCTCAAGAACGGCAATTCTCAAGCAGGTTTGGGGAGCTAATTATTTCGGTGACGAAAAAATCGTCGATGTTAATATACGCAGATTGAGAATGAAAATAGAGGATAATCCGTCTAACCCTAACAGACTTGTTACAATTTGGGGCCTCGGTTATAAGTGGATTACCGATAAGCAGTAAAATTATATTATCAGTCGGCAGGAAGCATAATGAAAAATTTTTTCAAGGAAAAACTGCATATTCCCAAAATTGGAGGAATTACGCTGAGATGGCTTATTAACATTCTCGGCGTTATTGCCGTATTTTTCATTATTGTTTTTATAGTTTCGTCGTCTGCCATAAAAAATCATTATTATACAAGCGTTGAAAGCATACTTAATTCCGGTGTGTCAACAACGGCGGTCAGTTATTTTTCTTCAAATCTTGAGGCGGGAACCTCGCTTGAGCAGTCGGCTGCCGACTACATTGACAGCTACAGCTATAAAGAGAAAACAACTATTTGGATTATTGATAACGACGGTAATGTGATTTTATCATCAAGCGGATTTGCAATTGATAAGCAGGATATGCCCGATTATACGCAGGCTTTGTCAAACACCTCGGGAAGAGGAAAGTATATAGGAAAAATTGACGGCGGCGAAAAGGTTATGGCTGTCTGCCGCGTAATTAAAAATTCCAATAATGATATTGCAGGTGCGGTGAGGGTAATTTCTTCGCTTGAACAGGTTGATAATCAAATCGCAACGGTAGTATTTTTAATATTTTTAGGTCTCCTTGCTGTTTTTGCGATAATTTTGTTTTCTAATTTGTTCTTTATCCGTTCAATAATCATTCCTGTTCAGGAGGTTAACGAAACAACCAAAAAAATATCGCAGGGTGATTACTCGGTTCGTATTGAGAAAAAGTACAATGATGAAATAGGCGATCTCTGCGACTCGATAAACACAATGGCTGAAGAGATATCCACAACCGATAAAATGAAAAATGATTTCATTTCAACAATTTCCCATGAATTGAGAACTCCTTTGACTTCAATTAAAGGCTGGGGTGAAACCTTAACATTCGGTGCTGACGACTCTATAGATGATTTAACACGAAAGGGACTTGAGGTTATTGTTAAAGAGGCAGGAAGGCTTGAGGGCTTTGTTGAGGAGCTTCTTGATTTCTCAAGGCTTCAAAGCGGCAGAATGAAGCTTCGCCTTGCAAAAACGGATATTTTTGCCGAGCTTGACGAAACCGTGTTTACCTTCCGCGAAAGAGCAATGCACGAGGGCATTGAGGTTAAATACAGTATACCGGAGCTTCCGGCTATCGCCGATGCCGATGCCAACAGGCTTAAACAGGTGTTTATGAATATTCTTGATAATGCGCTTAAATATTCAAGGGCTCCGAGTAAAATTTTTGTAAAAGCCGAATTCGTAAAGCTTGACGGCGGTGATTATGCTAAAATAGCTATTGCCGACCAGGGCTGCGGAATAAGTAAAGAGGATTTGCCTCATGTTAAGGAAAAATTCTATAAGGCGAATGTGTCCGTTAAAGGCTCGGGAATCGGCCTTGCTGTTACAAATGAGATAGTAAATCTTCATAAAGGTAAGCTTGAAATTGACAGCGAAGAGGGAACGGGAACGCTCGTTACTATTTATCTGCCGGTTGAGAGCGCTCCTACTCAAAATGAGATTAACAGTATTGAGTCAAGCCACGATACAACAGAAATTGATAACGGTATGAAAATGAAAGGTTAAAGCTATGCAGGATAAAAAAATACATAAAACCTCGGTCGGCGGTCAGGCTCTTATTGAGGGCGTAATGATGCAGGGACCCAAAGGCGTTGCAACAGCAGTCAGAAAAACCGACGGAGATATTGTTGTTAAGCATCATGATATAAAGCATATAAGAGATAAAAACAAATTTTTTGCTCTTCCGCTAATCAGGGGAATAGTCGGCTTTGCAGAATCAATGATGATAGGATATAAAATGCTTATGTATTCGGCAGAAGCCTCTGGTATGGAGGATATTGAAGATGCCGAAATGAATAAGTTTGAAAAATGGCTTACCGACAAGCTCGGCGATAAGTTTATGGATATTATAATGGGTATAGCAACCGTTCTCGGCTTTGCGCTTGCCTTTGTAATTTTCTTTTATCTTCCTGTTCTTGCTTTCAATAAACTCAATGCGGCAACAGGCAGTGCTCTGACCCCTTGGCAGGGAACAATTGAGGGCGTTTTAAAAATCATTATTTTTGTTGTATATATTGCTCTTGTAAGCCGTATGAAGGATATAAGAAGAACCTTTATGTATCACGGCGCGGAGCATAAATCAATTGCCTGCTACGAGGCAGGCATGGAGCTTACGGTCGAGAATGTAAAAAAATGCACCCGCTTTCATCCGAGATGCGGAACATCGTTTATATTCGTTATGCTTATTTTAAGCATCGTTTTGAGCACGCTTTTATCAAAAATATTCCCTGCAATTGCTTCTGTAAGAGTTTTATGGATGATATTAAAGCTTGCGTTTATCCCTCTGGTTATGGGAATAGGCTATGAGTTTATAAGATACGCAGGCAGGCACGATAATCTTTTTGTTAAAATTGTAAGTGCTCCCGGACTTTGGATGCAAAGGCTTACAACTAAAGAGCCCGACGATGAAATAATTGAGGTCGGCATAGCGTCATTAAAGGCTGTAATTACCGAAAATCCGGAGGATGACGAGATTAAATGACCTTAAAAGAAGCATATAATTACGGCGTATATTTTTTATCCTGCAACGGTGTTGATGAGGCTGATTTCAAATCACTATGTCTTGTATGCCATTTAGCAGGTATAAATAACAGCGAATATCAGCAGCATCTTGATGATGAAATAATAATGAAAAGATTTGCCGATTTGCTGTGGAGAATAAAATCGGGTGAGCCATTGCAGTATGTTATAGGCAAATGGGATTTTTACGAGAGCGAATTTTCTGTCGGAAAAGGTGTTCTTATTCCAAGACCCGAAACAGAAGAGCTTACAGAGCTTGCAGTTGAAAAAATAAAAGCTCTCGGTAAATGCGTTGTATATGATTTGTGTGCAGGCTGTGGATGTATAGGAATAAGCATAGCAAAGGCATGCCCGGATTCTCTTGTTTATCTTCTTGAAAAAAACGCAGATGCAATGTTTTATCTGCTGAAAAATGCAGAAGGTATAAATAATGCAAAGGTTATTCAGTGCGATATAAATACCGTTGTCGAGCTTCCAAAAGCAGATGTGATTATTTCAAATCCGCCTTATGTTAAAACGGCTGATATTGAGAATTTGCAGAGAGAAGTGCATTTTGAGCCTGTTATGGCGCTTGACGGCGGAAAAGACGGACTTGACTTTTACAGAATAATCAACGATAATTGGACTGTTATGTTAAAAGATAACGGATATCTTTTTTTGGAAATAGGAGAGGAGCAGGGAAATGATATTTTGTCTGTTCTTACCTCTTTCAGAGATATAAAAGTAATCAAGGATATGTACGGCAATGACCGTATGGTAACTGCTGTAAAGGAATGATTTTATGCTTTCTATTCTTTCATATATAAGAGCGGGATTATACATTGAAGCGGTTATTGCAATTTTATCGCGTTGCTTCGTTGTATTTTGCTGCTTGCCGATACACGAGCTTGCTCACGGCTTAATTGCAAATAAGCTCGGTGACGATACTGCAAAGCTCCAGGGAAGATTAACTATTAACCCTTTTGCTCATCTTAATCCTTTGGGTACTATAATGATTTTCCTTTTCGGAATAGGATATGCAAATCCCGTGCCCGTTAATCCTGCCAGACTGAAGCACCCGAGAAGGGATATGGCAATTGTTGCATTCGCAGGTCCTGTATCAAATATTTTAATTGGATTTGTTTCGGGCTTTATCTTCTGTGCTCTTTCTGCTTTTGATAATGGCAGTACGGTTATGTATGCGGTAGAATATTTCTTTTATTTTGCAGCGTCGGTTAATGTTACACTCGCCGTGTTCAATCTTCTTCCCATACCGCCTCTTGACGGCTCAAAGATTCTTGCTGCTGTTTTACCCGACAAAATTTATTTCAAATATATGCAGTATGAAAGATATATAATGATTGCTCTTATGATATTGCTTTTCGTCGGCGTTCTTGACGGCGTAATTTCATGGCTTTCAAATATAATGATGAATTTTATTTTAATTTTACCAACGCTCATTTTCGGAGAATTTTAATGGAACAGTTAAATTATAAAATAGATGTTTTTGAGGGACCTATGGACCTTCTTTTGCATCTTATTTCAAAGCATAAAATTAATATTAACGATATTCCGATAGTCGAGCTTGTTAATCAGTATCTTGATTATGTGCGCCAAATGCAGGAGCAGGATTTTGATGTCGCAGGAGAATTTCTTGAAATGGCGGCAAGGCTTATTTATATAAAAACAGTTTCACTTTTGCCAAAACACGAGGAAGCCGAAATTCTCAAAAAAGAGCTGACAGGCGAGCTTATCGAATACAGAGACTGTAAAATAATGGCCGAAAAGCTTTCACATCAAACCGAGGGCTTCGGCAGGTTTGTCCGTCCTCCGCAGGAGGGTTATGTTAATTATGATTATGAACGCTTTCACGAGGGTGAGGAGCTTTTGAATGCTTATATAAGCGCAGCCGGCAGAGGAAAAAGAAAACTGCCTCCTCCGCTTGATTCATTCAAGGCTATTGTTGCTAAAAAATTTGTTGCCGTTGCGACAAAGGTCAATACGGTTATGCGCAAGCTCTGGAGCGGTAAAAAGGTTAAATTTCTTACGCTTTTTGACGGCGCAAAAACAAAGAGTGATATTGTAGCAACCTTTCTTGCCGTTTTGGAATTGGCAAAATCAAAGAAAATTACTATTGAGGGCGAGATGGAAAATCCGTCGGTGCAGATAGTTAATGAGGTAAATAATGAACAGTAACAGTGTTTTAGCCTCAATTGAGGCAATGCTTTTTGCGGCAGGGGATCCTGTTGAGCCTGCAAAGCTTGCAGAGGTTCTTGATATTGATGTAGAAAATGTAATTAAGATTCTCGGCCATCTTGAAGCAATGTATGATGAAAATAACAGCGGTATAAGATTGGTCCGTATCGACGGAAAATATCAGCTTTGCACACGCGAGGAGTACAGCGACGAGGTAAGAGGACTTCTTGAAATCAAAAAAAATACTCCGTTAAGTCAGGCTGCATTTGAAGTTTTGGCAATTGTAGCTTATAATAAAACCGTAACGCGTTCATTCATTGAGCAGATACGCGGTGTTGATTGCAGCGGACCGATATCGAATCTTATTCAAAAGGGTCTTATTGAAGAAAAGGGCAGGCTTGATTTGCCCGGCAGACCTCTTGTTTACGGTACTACTGACAGATTTTTAAGGTGCTTTTCATTAAACAGCCTTGATGATTTGCCGGATTTACCGAAGGATAATGACCCTAATGCCGATGATTCACAAACATCCTTGTTTGAGGATAGGGACTCTGACTCGTCTATTCTAAAAGAAAAAGCTGCCGATGCTTCAGACAGCCAAGCGAAAGGAGAAGATGAATGAAGGTATTTTTGATTATTGTTGCTGTTTTGGCAGTTATAATCGCTTTAATTCTTTCTCTTTCTGCTACGCTGACTCTTGTTTATGACAACGGCTGGCATACAAAGATAAAGGTTCTTTTTATTGAAAAGAATATTGTTCTTTCCGAAATTTTATCTTTTATTCTTTTCCCTCAAAAAAAAGCCGAAGAGGTTATAGAGGAAAATAAAATTAAAAAAGAAGCAGCGAAAAAGCAAAAGAATAAAGCGGCTGCCCAAGAGGCTCAAAAGGAAATTGAACAGGCTGAAGAAAAAATAGAACAGATTGAAGCCGAAGAAAATGAAAAAAAAGCCGAAGAGAAAAATGCACAGCCAAAATCAAATCCTATAAAAAAATTATGGGATAAAGAGGGTATCGTCGGCATACTTTCCTTGGTTTCCAACCTTCTTGAAACTGCAAATTCTGCTGTTTTAACTTTATTTAGGGGTTTACATATTTACTCACTTTATGTTATGATAATAGTCGGCGGCGGTGATGCTGATCAAATTGCCCGCTCCTACGGAAAGATTTGCAGCATCTACTATCCGATAAAGGGTATAATCCTTAACGGAATGAAGGTTGATAATTATGATGATTATATTCAGCCGGATTTTATAGCCGAGAGAACTGAATTTCAGATGCAGTTTATCGGCAGCATAAGCGTAGGTTTGCTTTTAAAGGTTGCGCTTAAGGCAGGATTTGTATTTTTAAAGAATTTAATTAAGAATAAATAAAAGGGGATTAAGATTATGAAAGAAACTCCGGTAAACAAAATAATGGAAAACACACTTGAGAAGATGCGCCAGATGGTTGATGTTTCAACAATCATCGGCGAGCCAATGGTAACAGGCGATACCACGCTTATTCCTGTTTCAAAGGTATCCTACGGATTTACCTCCGGCGGAACAGATCTTCCAAATAAGTCAAACGCAGAGCTTTTCGGCGGCGGCGGTGGCGGAGGTATCACCATTACTCCTGTTGCCTTTATCGTTATTCAGGATAATAAGTGCAGAATGATGCAGATTAACAATTACACTTCATCTGCCGACCGTGCTATTGCTATGATTCCTGACCTTGTTGATAAGCTTACAGAGCTTCTCCAGTCAAAGGATAAGGCAGACGATAAGGAAACTTCTGCCGAATAATATTATAAACCCTAATCACCTGCATATATTTATGTAGGTGATTATTTTGTTGAAAAAACTATCTTTTATATTAGCGTTGATTTTTATATTTCCTTTTACTGCATACGGCTCCGACAACAGCGCTCAAAGCGCCATAGTGATTGACGCCGATACAAATACAGTTCTTTATGAAAAGAATGCTTATGAGCAAAGAGCAATTGCTTCAACAACAAAAATAATGACAGCTCTTTTAGCTATTGAAAGCAATCGGCTTGACGAAACGGTTACCGTGACAGATGAAATGCTTAATACCGAAGGCTCGTCTTTGGGATTAAAAGCAGGGGATAAGCTGACTCTTAATGATTTGATAACAGGAATGATGCTGACCTCCGGCAATGATTCGGCTAACGCGGTTGCTTACTTTGTTTCGGGCAGTATTGAAAATTTTGCGCTTTTGATGAATAAAAGAGCGGAAGAAATAGGTATGAAAAATACTTATTTTGTAACTCCGTCAGGGCTTGATGACGGAAGCCCTTATTCAACTGCTTATGATATGGCTCTTCTTGCTTGCACAGCAGTTAAATCCGATACCTTTTGCGAAATAGTTTCAAAGCAAAGTGCAGATATAATTATCAATTCAAAAAAGATTACTGTTTATAATCATAATAAACTTCTTGCAATGGATAAAAATATATTTGGGATTAAAACAGGCTTTACCGAAAAGGCGGGCCGATGCCTTGTGTCTGCAAGAAATTATCAAAATAATAAGCTTATTTGCGTAACTCTTTGTGCTCCCGATGACTGGAATGACCATTTATCACTTTATGACGAATGTATCAAAAAATATAAAAAAATAAAAGTGAAAAAAGAATGCTCTATTCCTGTTGTAGGAGCTGAAAAAAATCAGGTTAAATGCTCATATGAAAGCGAATATTATCTTCTCGGAGAAGTAAGCGTTGAGGAATATTATTACCCGTTTTTGTATGCGCCGACTCAAAAGGGTATGCAGGTCGGTTATGCTTATATATATTGCAATAAAAAATTAATAGAAAGACTGCCGATTGAGGCAGACGAGGATTTAAAATATTATGTCATCCAACAACGAAGTACGGCTTCAGAAATTTATGGCTGAATGCGGTGTTGCATCACGAAGAAAAAGCGAAGAGCTTATTGAAATGGGAAAGGTCAAGGTTAACGGCCATGTTGCTCATATAGGTGATAAAATCAATCCCAAAAAGGATATTGTTACCGTAAGGGGCAAAAAAATTAATAAGGAAGAAAAGCTCTATTATATTATGCTCAATAAGCCAAGAGGATATGTTACTACCGTGTCGGACGAGCTCGGAAGGAAAACCGTTCTTGATCTTGTAAATTGCAATGCAAGAGTTTATCCCGTCGGCAGACTTGATAAGGATTCAGAGGGGCTTCTTTTTTTAACAAACGACGGCGCATTTGCCAATGCCATGACTCATCCAAAGCATAATTTTGCAAAGGTATACCGTGTAACCGTAAGGCCTTCTGTAGATGATGAAATGCTCGAAAAAATGAGAAACGGTATTGAAATCGACGGAAGAAAAACTGCTCCCTGCGACATTAATGTGATTACAGAAGAAGAGGGCAGAGTAGTTCTTGAATTTATTTTACGCGAGGGAAGAAACAGACAGATAAGAAAAATGTGCGACGCTGTAGGTCTTGAGGTCGCAAGGCTTAAAAGAATTTCAATAGGACCTGTTAAGCTCGGAATGCTTCAAACAGGAAAAACAAGAGAACTAACATCAAATGAAATCAAAAAGCTTCTTCGTTCGGGAAATCCTGCCGAAAAAGAGGATTAACAAATTGCATAAAAATATTATTAAATATTTTGTAAATTATACAAATTAACAATTGATATTAACCGAATAAAGTGTTAATATTTATAATGAGTAAAATTGGAATAAAATGTTATTCGGTTTTGCGTCTTTTAGATTTTAAGGAGGATATTTAAAGTGAGTGATTCAAAAAACTCCCAGGCACTTCAGCGACTTGAAGCACTTTTTGATGACGGCTCTTTCACCCAGATTGATGCTTACGCTAAATCGTCAGACGGCGATGTTGAGGTAGTTGCCGGATTCGGAACCGTTAACGAATGCGCTGTGTATGCTTTTTCGCAGGATATTACGGTTGACAGCGGTGCAATCAGTATTGCGCAGTGTGCAAAAATAAAAAAGATTTATGATTTGGCAATAAAAACAGGATGCCCTGTTATAGGTATTTATGATTCAAACGGAATGAAGCTTACAGAGGGCTTTGAGGCTCTCAACGCATACGGCGAGCTTGTTAAGGCTTCTTCTTCAATGAGCGGTGTATGCCCGCAGATTTCCGTAATTGCAGGCGCTTGTCTCGGAACATCTGCCTTAATTGCAAATATGGCTGATGTCGTTGTTGCAGTAAAGGATGCTGATTTTTATGTATCCGCTCCAAGCAATGTTACAGCCGAGCAGTCTTATAAAGAGGGAACCGTTGATATTCTCTGCGATGATTTTACGGCTGCTGTTGAGGCAGTAAAGGATATTGTTTCGGTTCTTCCGTCAAATAACCTTTCTCCTGCGCCTATATTTGATTTTACAAATCCTCAATCTGTTGCCGCAGAGGGTGCTGACGCAATGAGCATTATCTCTGCCGTTGCCGATGCTTCAAGCGTTGTTGAGCTTAAAGGCGGATATGCTTCGTCTAACTGTGTTACAGCTCTTGCAGCAGTTATGGGAACAACAGTCGGCTTTATCGGCTTTGAGGGTAATGCTCTCTGCCCGGGATGCTCTTATAAGGCAGAAGCTATGATTAAGCTTTGTGACGCATATTCAATTCCGATTGTTACATTGGTAAATGCAAACGGCGTTATTAAAGAGAAGGAAAATCAAACACTTGTTGCTTTGACCAAGCTGACCTCTGCGTATGCAAGCGCAACCTGCCCGAAAATTTCCGTAATTACTGGAAAGGCTGTCGGCGCTGCATATATTGTTCTTGCAGGCAAGGGAGCTAACGCTGATTTAACCTACGCTTGGGACAGCAGTATTGCTTCTCCGCTTGATACCGATGCTGCCGTTGCTTTTCTGTTTAATAAACGACTTGCTGACGGCGAGGATAGAAATGCTCTTGAAAAGGAATACATTGATACTGTTGCATCGCCGTTTACTGCGGCTGCCTGCGGCGCTGTTGATGATATATTTACACCTGAAGATACACGCTCAAAAATTATTTGCGCTCTCGATATTCTTGCAGGTAAGAGGGAAAATACCCTTCCCAGAAAACATTCAGTAAAATAATGGAGGATTAAAATATGAAAAACTATACTATTACTGTTAACGGTACACCGTACAATGTAACTGTTGAAGAGGGTGCTTCTTCTGCAGCACCTGTTGCCGCACCTGCACCTGCTGCAGCACCGGCCCCAGCTCCTGCTCCTGCCGCAGCTCCTGCTCCTGCACCTGCCGCAGCACCGGCTCCGGCTCCTGCCGCTTCCGGTTCAGCAGGCTCTGTAACTGTTGAAGCTCCTATGCCGGGCAACATTCTTGATATCAAGGTAAGCGTAGGCGACTCTGTTTCAAACGGACAGGTTCTCTGCATCCTTGAGGCTATGAAAATGGAAAATGATATCGTTTCTCCTCAGGACGGAACAGTTGCTTCTATTAATGTTAATAAAGGCGACAGCGTAGATGTAGGTCAGGTTCTGATTACATTAAATTAAGAGGTGGCATAAATGGCTAAAATTGGTATTACAGAAACTGTTTTGCGAGATGCTCATCAGTCATTGATTGCAACCCGTATGAAAACAGATGAATTTTCCGACATTCTCGAGAAAATGGATAAAATCGGTTATCATTCTCTTGAGTGTTGGGGCGGAGCTACTTTCGATTCGTGCCTCCGTTTTCTCGGTGAGGACCCGTGGGAGAGACTTCGTCTTATCCGCGAAAAATGTCCTAATACAAAGCTTCAGATGCTTTTCCGCGGCCAGAATATGCTCGGTTACCGCCATTATTCTGATGAAGTTGTTGATTATTTCGTAAAAAAGAGTATTGATAACGGCATTGATATTTTAAGAATTTTTGACGCCCTTAACGATGTTCGTAATCTTCAGACCGCTATTAACGCCGCTAAAAAATACGGCGGACATGTTCAGGCAGCAATTTCTTATACAACAGGTCCTGTTTTTGATATAAATTATTATTGCACTTATGCTAAACAGCTTGAGGACGCAGGTGCCGATTCAATCTGTATTAAGGATATGGCAGGACTTCTTACTCCGTACGGCACATATGATTTGGTTAAGGCTCTCAAGGAAACCGTTAATATTCCTATTCAGCTTCACTCACATTATACTTCAGGTCTTGCTTCAATGGTTCTTTTAAAGGGTGTTGAAGCCGGTGTAGATGTGATTGATACGGCGATGAGCCCTCTTGCAATGGGCACTTCTCATCCTGCAACCGAGTCAATGGTTGCCGCTTTTCAGGGAACTCCTTACGATACAGGTCTTGATATTAAGGCTCTTACGGAAATCCGTGAATTCTTTGTTCCTCTTCGTGAAAAGTATCTTGAGTCAGGCCTTCTTGACCCTAAAATGCTCGGCGTTGACGCAAACACGCTTCTTTATCAGGTTCCCGGCGGTATGCTTTCAAATCTCGTTTCACAGCTTAAGCAGGCAGGTAAAGCAGATAAGCTTGAGGATGTTCTCAATGAGGTTCCGAGAGTCCGTGAGGATTCAGGTTATCCTCCGCTTGTTACTCCTACCTCGCAGATTGTGGGAACACAGGCTGTTTTCAATGTAATCATGGGCGAAAGATACAAGATGGTTACCAAGGAATTTAAGGATATGGTTGCTGGTAAGTACGGTAAAACCCCTTGTGATATTGACCCTGAATTCAGAAAGAAGATTGTAGGCGACGACGATATTATTGATTGCCGTCCTGCCGATCTCATTACAGATACTATCGACTCCTTTAAGGATGAAATCAAGGAGTTTTATGAGCAGGAGGAGGATATCCTTTCCTATGCTCAGTTCGGTCAGGTTGCCGTTAAATTCTTTGAAAAGAGAAGAGACGAAAAATACGGTCTTGACGGCAAGCATGACGATATTGAGAATAAAGTTCATCCGGTATAATTTTCAGCCTATCGCTTTTGCGGTAGGCTTTTTATATTGAAATTTAGTATTTATGATAGTATAATAAAACCAAACTGTTTAAGTGGAGCTTTATTATGAAGAAAATATTTTCCGTTGTGAGCTTGCCTCGGGCAGTGTAAGCGCATCAGGCGGCTGAAGAACAGCTCACACCTGGGCTGTAATTAAGCTTAAGGGTAATTACTACATTTTTGACCCGAGACTTCAGATATATACAAACGATAAAAAAGGCTTTACATATTTCGTCCTTCCTCATAGCGAGAGCGATTATTATTCAAAAATGTACCGCTATTATGACGCAGGTGAATATTTAAGCTGGTAAAAGCATAGTTATTATGTATTAATTATTTTGGAGAGGTAATTTTATGGTATTGGATTTTATTGAGCTTCTCAAGGTTATTTTCCTTGGAATAGTTGAGGGCATAACAGAATGGCTCCCGATAAGCAGTACAGGTCATATGCTTCTTGTTGATGAGTTTATCACTCTCAATATGAGCGAAGAATTTAAAGAAATGTTTTTCGTTGTAATACAGCTCGGCGCAATTATTGCCGTTGTTGTAATGTTCTGGAATAAAATGTTTCCGTTCCAATTCAAAAACAAGGATATGCCTGTTGTAAGAAAAGATATCTTTTCTATGTGGTTTAAGGTTATTGTTGCCTGTATTCCTTCTGCGGTGTTGGGGCTTCTTTTTGACGATTTACTTGAAAAATATTTCGGCCATCCTATTTCAATTGCGGTTATGCTTATTGTTTACGGTATTGCGTTTATCGTTGTTGAAAAATGGAATAAAAAAAGAACTCCGAAAACAGAAACGCTTGATGATATCTCATATAAAACTGCGTTTATCATCGGCCTTTTTCAGGTGCTTTCAATGATACCGGGCACATCAAGATCGGGTGCAACGATTATCGGCGCTCTTATTATCGGCGTTTCAAGAACTGCCGCTGCTGAATTTACCTTCTTCCTTGCAGTTCCGACAATGGTAGGAGCAAGCGCGTTAAAGCTTGTAAAATACGGCTTTGATTTTTCTTCGCAGGAGATTATAGTTCTTTTGGTAGGTATGGCTGTTGCCTTTGCCGTGTCGGTAATTGTTATAAAATTCCTTATGAGCTTCATAAAAAAACACGATTTTACCGCTTTCGGCTGGTACAGAATTGTTTTAGGTATCATAGTTATAGCATATTTTCTAACCATAG
>JBJEPL010000104.1:0-4797 GCA_051881215.1 Eubacterium sp.
ATCATTGGTTTTTCTTCTTATATTGATGTATTTTTCAATGGGACATATGATGTTTAATTTCCCCCTGCCTCCTTTTTTTGAAAACAATCATACGGCAATGGGATTAATCCAGCTGATTTTAACTGTAATAATAATGGTTATCAATCAGAAATTCTTTATAAGCGGATTTAAAAGTCTTTTTAAAGGTGCTCCGAATATGGATACGCTCGTAGCGCTCGGAGCCGGCGCGTCATTCATATACAGCACATATGCACTTTTTGCAATGACAGATGCACAGGTTAAGGGCAATATGGAAATGGTAATGCACTATATGGATGAGTTTTACTTTGAATCCTCGGCAATGATTTTAACGCTTATTACAGTTGGAAAAATGCTTGAGGCTCATTCAAAGGGAAAAACTACCGACGCCCTCAAAGGACTGATGAAGCTTGCTCCTAAAGCCGCAACGATTATAAGAAATTCAAAAGAGATAAGCGTGCCTATCGAGCAGGTTAAAAAGGGCGATATTTTTGTTGTAAGACCCGGTGAAAATATCCCTGTTGACGGAATTATTATTGACGGTGCAAGCGCTGTTAACGAGTCCGCCCTTACCGGTGAAAGCATTCCCGTTGACAAAGCCGTCGGCGATACCGTATCCGCCGCAACCGTTAATCAATCGGGATTTATCAAATGTGAGGCTACAAGAGTTGGAGAGGACACTACTCTTTCACAAATCATTAAGATGGTAAGCGACGCCGCTGCAACAAAAGCGCCTATTGCTAAAATTGCGGATAAGGTTTCGGGCATATTCGTGCCTGCCGTTATTGTTATTGCAGTTATTTGCGCCGTGGTATGGCTTATCGCAGGTCAAAGCTTTGGCTATGCGCTTGCAAGAGGTATATCCGTTCTTGTTATCAGCTGCCCTTGCGCTTTGGGACTGGCAACGCCTGTTGCAATAATGGTTGGAAACGGCATTGGAGCAAAGCACGGTATTCTCTTCAAAAACGCAGTATCGCTTGAGGAAGCAGGAAAAACGCAAATTATAGCTTTAGACAAAACAGGAACCATAACCGAGGGAAATCCTAAAGTTACAGATATAATCCCCTGCCCCGGAAGAACAGAGAGTCAGCTTTTGGAGGCGGCATATTCACTTGAAAAAAAGAGCGAGCATCCTCTTTCAAGGGCAATAACCGACAAGGCGCAGGAATTAAAAATCGAAGCTAAAGAGGTTGATCAATTCAAGGCACTTGTAGGAAACGGACTTTACGGCGTAATCGACGGCGCTCCCGTTTTCGGCGGAAGTCTAAAATTCATAAGCGAAAAGGTTTGCGTTGATGCGGACACGGTAAAAAAAGCAGAAGAGCTTGCCGAATACGGAAAGACTCCCCTGCTGTTTTGTCAGGGAGAAGCTCTTTTGGGAATAATAGCTGTTGCAGATGTAATCAAAGAGGACAGTCCGGAGGCTGTTAAAGAGCTTCGGAATATGGGAATTTATGTTGTTATGCTCACCGGAGATAACGAAAAAACCGCCCGTGCTATAGGAAAGCAGGCAGGCGTTGACGAGGTAATTGCAGGAGTTCTGCCTGAAGGAAAGGAAAGCATTATACGCAGGCTTAAGGAGCAGGGCAAGGTTGCTATGGTCGGCGACGGAATAAACGACGCACCGGCGCTCACACGCGCTGATATCGGCATTGCTATCGGCGCAGGCACCGACATTGCAATTGACGCGGCCGACATTGTGCTGATGAACAGCAGGTTAAGCGATGTTCCTGCCGCTATAAGATTAAGCCGTGCAACGCTTCAGAATATCCGTGAAAATCTGTTTTGGGCATTTATTTACAATGTTATCGGAATTCCGCTTGCCGCCGGAGTATGGATACCGATTTTCGGCTGGAAGTTAAATCCGATGTTCGCCGCGGCGGCAATGAGCCTTTCAAGCTTTTGCGTAGTAACAAACGCTCTGCGGTTAAACCTATTTAATATCCGCAGTACGAAAAGAGATAAAAAAATAAAATCAAAGAAAAAAATAATTAAGGAGGAAGCTTCTATGGAAAAAACAATGAAAATTGAGGGAATGATGTGTCCTCACTGCGAGGCAACCGTTAAAAAGACGCTTGAAAGCTTTTCGCAGGTTGATTCTGCGCAGGTAAGCCACGAGCAAGGCACGGCTGTTTTAACACTTAATGCAGACATTGACGACGATGTTCTTAAAAAAGCTGTTGAAGATCAGGGCTACAAGGTAGTTTGATTGAAAAAATTTTTTAAAAGCATTAAAATCCTGCTTCCGAAATTACGGAAACAGGATTTTTTATATTTAAATATTTAAAACAAAAAATTTATCAGTGAGCAAAATACTACTCCCACCGCTAAAGGCAAAACTACGGACAGAGCGGTCCACTTCAGTGATTTTGTTTCCTTCCATATCGTAAGAAGAGTTGTTGAGCACGGAAAATGGAACATTGAAAATATACAGGTGCATAAAGCTGTTGTCCATGTCCAGCCGTTATCCACCAATATTGCTTTTAAGCTGTCAAGTGATGAGTAATCGCCCATTTCTCCTGTTGAAAGATATGCCATCAATGCAACAGGGATTACTATTTCATTTGCCGGAAAACCAAGTATAAAGGCAATCAGCATAACGCCGTCGAGTCCTATAAATTCACCGACCGGATTTAAAATCTGCGCAATTTTGCAAAGCAAAGAGGTATCTCCTATGCTTATATTAGCCATGCCCCAAATTATCAATCCTGCCGGTGCGGCAACAACCACTGCACGCAAAAGGACAAACAATATTTTTTCTCTGACGGTGTCGCCGATAAGGCGTAAAAAATCGGGCCTTCTGTACTGCGGTAATTCAAGAACAAACGAGCTGCTCACTCCTTTTAATACGGTTGAGCTGAGCAATTTAGAACACAATAGGCTCACAAGCATTGACAGCACAATAAATCCAAGCAGTATTAATGACGCCAAAGCTGAATTTTGGCAGAAAAACATTGAAATAATTGCAATGAGAAGAGGAAACCTGCCGTTACAAGGTGTCAACGAATTTGTAATTATTGCCACAAGGCGCTCGCGCGGAGAGTCAATTATTCGGCACCCTGTTACGCCGACAGCATTACAGCCGTATCCCATACATATTGTTAACGCTTGCTTTCCGCACGCGCCGCATCGCTCAAATGAGCCGTCAAGATTAAAGGCAATTCGCGGAAGAACGCCGTAATCCTCAAGTATTGCAAACAAGGGGAAAAATATTGCCATTGGCGGAAGCATTACCGCAACAACCCACAGCAAAACCTTTAATACTCCGCCGACAAACAGGCTTATGAGCTGTTGTGATACTCCGATATCCGCTAATGAGTCAGCAAGCCACACCTCAAAGCTGTCAAACACTCCCCTTAAAAAATCCGACGGGTAATTCGAGGCGGTTATGGTTATCCACAATACAAGAGCAAAGAGCAAAAGCATAATCGGAACAGAGGTATATTTTCCTAACAAAAGCTTATCTATTTTACCTTCAATTTTTTCTTTTTTTGACGGGAGCGTCACAACGCTTTCTTCAACAATTTGAGTTGAACGGTTCATAATTGACGAGGTTACAGCTTCAATATATGCAGTGCCGTTTAAGTTGAATTTTTTTAAAATTTCTTCGCCTTTCGTCAGCTTTATGAATATTGAACTGTCGCCTAATATGTTTTCACCGTATTTCTTTTTAAAAGAAGCATTGAAGCTTTTGTCGTTTTCAAGCAGGCGCAGGGCAAAAAAGCGTTTTTTATTGCAAAAAGGTATAGCTTTTTCAATGCCGTTGCTAACATATTTCACTGCCATTTCAATGGGGCTCGGATAAACTGTATCAATTACATTGTTTTTACTTACTCCGGTACAAATAAGATGAATTTCCTCAAGAAGATTATTAATCCCCTTTCCGCTTTTTGCAGTTGCCGTTACAACAGGAACGCCGAGATATTCCGACAGCTTTCCTGAATTAACCGAAATATTCTTCTTTTTTGCCTCATCAGCAAGATTAAGCAGTACAACAACCTTATCCGTTACCTCCATAACCTGAAAAACAAGATTAAGATTTCTTTGCAAAGCCGTCGAATCAACTACGCAGACAACGCAGTCGTATTCATTAAAGCAGAGAAAATCTCTTGCAAGCCTTTCCTCCTCGCTGGAGGAAAGCAAGCTGTATGTACCCGGCAAATCGACAAGCTCATAATCAATGAATTTATAGTAATAGCTGCCCTTTGCCGAATCTACTGTTTTACCGGTCCAATTACCCGTATGTTGATGCAAGCCCGTAATTTCGTTAAAAACCGTACTCTTTCCCACATTGGGATTACCCATCAGGGCGACTACTTTTTTTCTTGTCACAAAATCACTCCTATAAAATCTGCATCTTTTTTTCGTAAAGCTATTTTACTTCCGCGGATACTGTAGGCAATCGGAGAGCCTGACATAGCGATATTGGTACACTTTATCTCCTGACCGCTTACAAATCCCATATCAAAAAGCCTTCGCTGAAGCTTGTTATTACTTTTTACTGCGGTAATTACACCGGTTTGATTTTCTTTCATCTGTGAAAGCCGCATATAATCACTCCGTTTTTCTTATTTATTCTATGAAGCGTAAATTATTTGTGTTAAAGAAAAAGCCGTACTTTCGGTAATCCCCGAATGCACGGCTTTCATTGCATAAATTATTTAGTTGTAACAGATTTAGCAGATGACCAAGCAGAATAAATCTTCTTACCGTTTACTGTCTTATAGGTACGAACACGAACATAATACTTTTTCTTTGCAGACAACTTGCTGATTGTCT
>JBJEPL010000105.1:0-4784 GCA_051881215.1 Eubacterium sp.
ATTTATGAATGAAATGATAATAACAGAGATTGAAGATAATAAAAAATTTAATTTTGATTTTAAAGAAAACAGAGCTATAATTTATACAATAATATTCTATAGTGTCGGATTATTTTTAGGAGCATATTTTTATAAAATTGCATCGGGTGACAGTTTAAATAACCTTATAAAGCCTGAAGCACACACATTAATGTATCTTTTTTCATCTAATTTATGCATATATTTTTCACTGTTTATTATTGTTGTTTTTCTTGGATTTTGCCTTATCGGATATCCGCTTATTAATCTTATTCCGGCAATAATAGGAATAGAAACAGGAATTAGATGCGCTTACTTTTTTATTAACTACTCAATCAAAGGTATAGGCTATGCCTTAATAATGATTATACCTTTTGTTGCGCTTTTTCAAACAGTAATTGCTTTTACTATTAAAATAAGCACGGAAATGTCCAAAAATCTTGCAAAAATAGCCAAAAACGGCTCTGCAAGCGAAGGAATTGATATAAAGCCATATCTTAAAAAATACTTAATTCTCGGTATCAGTATTATAATTGCAGCCTTTGTAAATGCAGGCTTAACAACAATATTATTCAGCGTTGTTACCATTTAGATTTTTCATGAGCAAGCGGATTTGATTCTATAGCTTTCTTTGTAGCATCTTCGCTTATGTGGGTATATATTTCGGTAGTACCGAGATTTTCATGCCCTAAAATTTCTTTCAAAAGCAACAGGTCAACATTACCGTGCTGATACATTAATGTTGCAGCAGTATGCCGAAGCTTATGTACCGATAAGCCTCTGTCACCAAGTCCTGCCTTATCCAAATAAGTATAGACCATATGCTGTACTGTTTTTGGGCTGATTCTTTGCCTTCTTGAGCTTAAAAAAAGCGCTTTATCCTTAACGCCGTCATTTGGGCGTTTTTTCATATAGGAAATCAAAGCATCAAGACAAGCCTGATTTAGAAAAATCTTTCTTTCCTTATTGCCTTTACCTGTAATAATTATCGAACCGTCGTCTTTTATATCATTATAATTAATGCCGACAAGCTCGCTCAAACGCATTCCGCAGTTCAAAAACAAGGTAATAATAGCATAATCTCTTTCTTTATAAGGACCGTCAATTACAGAGAGTAATTTTTCTGCTTCCTCTAAAGTTAAATATTTAGGAAGAGCTTTTTTTGCTTTAGGAGTATCCAAATTCTTCATTGGATTATTCTCAAGCAGTCCCATATTTTCAGATAAATATGCAAAAAATCTTCGTATCGCAATAACTCTTCTGGCACGCGTTGACTCTGTATTACCGCGTTCGTTTTTACAATATATCAAAAATTGATAAGCGTCAGTTAAATTTACACTCTGTATAAAATTAATATCAATAGGGGACAAATCAATTTCTTCATCAGGTGTATCTTCATTACATAATCCTTTTTGCTTAGCAAGGAATCTGAAAAAAGTCCTCAAATCAGATGCATATTCCAAGACGGATAATTCACTGTGACCCTTAATTGCTTCGATATAAAGTAAATATTGCTGAACTAATTTCGGTAATTGAGAAAATTCTTCTTTACGCATAAAAACAAGCTCCTAAAAATTTTCTTATAATGTTAGGGGTAAATTGAATTACTTAAATAATAATATCATATACTTAATTTTAATCTGTTTAATCAGTTTTTTCAACACAATACTTTGACTTTTTAAAAATAACTGAAACGATGTGTTTTAAGTATATTATTTTGTTTTTCTATTAAATTTTCTATTAAAATCACATTTGGACTCCCCCCTATATTATACAAAATATTAATTTTGTATAATTGTATCATAAAATTTGAGGTATGTCAATGCTTTCAGCCCTATTCATAAATTATATTAAAATTTTTACATACTATAGAAAACTAAAAAAATTAAACCGTAAGTTAATAAAACTTACGGTTTTTTAATAATTAGAAATAGCGAAAATATAAAATTAACTATACTTTATTCTTCTGTTAATGCTGTAAATGCGTCGCGGATTGTTCTTACTGGAACAATGTTCATATTAATCTTTAATTCCTTTGGTAGCGATTTATAATTATTAAAAGGTATCAGGCATTTTTCAAAGCCTAAACGATACGCTTCAGAGACTCTTTGCTCGCAATTGCTTACTGCTCTTATCTCACCTGCAAGGCCTATTTCACCGAAAGCAAGAATTTTATCGCCTACAACCTTATCTTTAAGTGAGGAGACAAGTGCCATTGCAACAGTTAAATCCGCTGCCGGCTCATCAAGTCTTAATCCCCCTACAACATTAATATATGCATCCATATTATTGAAGAAATAACCTGCTCTTTTTTCCAAAACAGCAATAAGCATGCTCATTCGGTTGTAATCAAACCCGGTACTCATTCTCCTCGGATTTCCAAAGCCGGTTGCCGTTACAAGTCCCTGAACCTCAGCTAAAATCGGGCGAGTGCCTTCCATAGTGCAGGCAACGCAAGTACCCGAGGTATTTTTAGGCCGTCCCGAAAGCATCATTAAGGACGGGTTTAAAACTTCTTTAAGCCCCTCCCCTGTCATTTCAAAAACTCCGATTTCATTTGTTGAGCCGAATCTGTTCTTAACACCTCTTAATATTCTGTATGAATAATTTCTCTCACCCTCGAAATATAAAACGGTATCAACAATATGCTCTAAAACCTTTGGGCCTGCAATTGCGCCGTCTTTATTAACATGTCCTACAATGAAAATTGGAATATTATAGCCCTTTGCAGTGTGCATAAAAATATTAGTACATTCTCTTACCTGCGTAACAGAACCGGCTGAAGAGGCAACCTCATCAAAGACCATCGTTTGAATAGAATCAATAATAACAAGATCCGGTTTATGACTTTTAATTGTTTCAACAATTATGCCGACATTTGTTTCGGATAAAATGAACAAGCTGTCGGTTGTGACGCCTAATCGGTTTGCCCTCATTTTAATCTGATTTGCAGATTCTTCGCCGCTGACATACAAAATTTTATTATTTTTTCCGAGATACTCACATATTTGAAGAAGTATCGTTGATTTACCTATTCCCGGATCACCGCTGACAAGAACAATACTTCCGATAACAATGCCTCCGCCTAAAACGCGGTCAAATTCACTGTTTCCTGTCGATATTCTCCGCTCAACATCACCGGTGATATCATTTAAAGATAAAACCTTTGAAACAGGAGATGAAGCAATACTTTTCCTGTTTGAAGAAGCAGGCATTTCCTCATTCATTGTATTCCATTCACCGCAGCCCGGACATTTACCGAACCATTTAGGCGATTCATAACCGCACTCACTGCAAACATAAATTGATTTTGACTTTGCCATTTATAACTCCTCTGATATGTATTCGCTTAAGCCGAGCATAATTGAATATGCTACTTTCTTTTGATAAACTTCGTTTTTCAGATTTTCGTTTTCCTTTTGATTACTCATAAAACCACACTCAACCATTACGGAGGTTACCTTTGCCTTATAGAGTAAATAGTAGCTGTCATCCGATTTTTTATTCAGCCTTTCGTTATCCGGCTGTAAATTCTTTTTTGAAATATTAAGTATTTTATCGGCGAGAATCGGGCTTTTTTCGTCATTAGGCGAATACCATACCTGCATTCCCCACTGACTTTCATCCTCAAAATGGTTTTGATGTATTGATATAAGCAGGCTGTTATGTATACTGTTTATAAAGTCCATACGATTATATAGGTCAGAACGGGTTTTATCGTCATTTTCGCTGTAAACAAGATAATCTCCGTCGCGCGTCAAAAAGCTTGTTATACCGCTTACCATGGCAAAATCATAAAGCGCAAGTGCAATTGCAAGATTAATACCTTTTTCGGGAGTACCGTCAATTCCTATTGTACCCGCGTCCATTCCTCCGTGACCTGCGTCAATAACAAGGTTTATTCTTTTATCCTTTGAATAATCGTTAACCGCAGTTGTTTTTTTCAACAGCATATTAAGTGAAAAACAGCTTACAAAAGTGAATATAAATGTAAGGATAATTACCGATATTTTTTTCATAAATTTCACCGATAATTACTATGTATTAATTATAGCTTATTATGCCAAAACTATCAAGGTTATATTGATTTTTCATTCAGTTAGAGATATAATCTGTACTATGGAGGAATAAAGTTATGAAAATAGTTAATCTTGACGGATATACAACAAATCCGGGCGATTTAAGCTGGGAAGGCTTTGAAAAGCTCGGCGAATATACAGTATATGACAGAACAACACCCGATCAAATTATTGAAAGAGCAAAGGGCGCCAATGTATTGATTATCAACAAAACTGTTTTAGACAGAAAGCTCCTTGAAGCGCTTTCACCCGAGCTTGAATATATCGGCTTGCAGTCTACTGGATACAATGTTGTTGACTGCAAGGCAGCAAGAGAGCTTGGAATAACGGTATGCAATATTCCGGCTTATTCTACTAAAGCCGTAGCTCAGCTTGTATTTGCATTTATTTTACAGATAACAAATCAGGTTTCCTTACACTCAGACGCAGTTAAAAACGGCGAATGGTGCACCTGCCCTGATTTTTGCTTTTGGAAAACTCCCCTTTCGGAGCTTTCGGGTAAGACTATCGGAATCATCGGCTTCGGTTCAATAGGAAGCAGAGTTGCACATCTTGCACAGGCTTTTGATATGAATATTCTTGCATATTCTCCGAGTAAAAAGGATAAAGGCGATTTAAAAAATATAGAATTTGTTGATATGGATTATTTGCTTTAAAAAAAATAGTGTTTTTAAAGCATTAGCATTA
>JBJEPL010000106.1:0-4765 GCA_051881215.1 Eubacterium sp.
TAGTGTGTGTTTATCTGACAGTATTCAGTATTAATAATTATTGAGGTATATATGAAAAAAGAAGTTGAAAAACTACTCCAGTTTGTTCAAAAGCCGGCAAGATATACCGGCGGTGAATTAAATTCTGTTGTTAAGGATAAAAACAAAATTGATATAAGATATGCTTTTTGCTTTCCCGATACATACGAGATAGGTATGAGCCATTTGGGAATGAAAATCCTTTATTCTCTTGTTAATGAGAGGGAGGATTCGTGGTGCGAAAGGGTATTTGCTCCTGATAACGATATGGAGGAGCAGTTGAGAAAAAATAATATTCCTCTTTTTGCTCTTGAAAGCGGCGATTATATCAATGAGTTTGATTTAATCGGATTTACCATGCAGTATGAGCTTTCATATACAAATATGCTTAATATGCTTGACCTTGCGGGAATTGCGCTTAAATCCAAGGACAGAGATGCTCTTACTCCTGTTGTTTGCGTAGGAGGACCGTGCTGCTGTAATCCGGAGCCTATAGCTGATTTCGCAGATATTGTATTTTTAGGCGAGGGCGAGGACAGTACAAATGAGTTAATCGACCTTTTAAAGGAATGTAAGAAAAACGGAAGTTCAAAAAAAGAATTCCTTATTAAAGCAAAGGATATAACAGGTATATATGTTCCGTCCTTTTATGAGGACAGCTATAATCCCGACGGTACTTTAAAGGAGCTCAAGCCGTTAAACGGTGCGCCTGCTAAAGTTAAAAAAGCAATTGTTCGAGATATGGACAAGGCCTTTTATCCTAAAAAGTTTGTTGTGCCGTTTATAAATATTGTTCACGACAGAGCAGTTGAAGAAATATTCAGAGGCTGTATAAGAGGCTGCCGTTTTTGCCAGGCAGGATTTATTTACAGACCGATAAGAGAAAAAAGCGTTGAAACAATCAACAGACAGAGTAAGCAATTAATTGACTCAACCGGGTATGATGAATTATCCTTATGCTCGCTTTCAACCTCCGACCACAGCAGGGTAAATGAAATGCTCACAACCCTCATAGATTGGACGGTTAAAGAAAATATCAACCTTTCACTTCCGAGCTTAAGAGTTGATAATTTTTCCGACGAATTGGTTGAACAGCTTAACAAGGTTAGAAGAAGCGGTCTGACCTTTGCACCTGAGGCAGGTACTCAAAGACTGCGTGATGTTATTAATAAAAATGTTACGCAGGAAGAGGTTATAAGAACCTGTACGAAGGCCTTTGATAACGGATGGACCTCTGTTAAGCTTTACTTTATGATGGGACTTCCGACCGAAACAATGGAGGATATTGAGGGTATTGCCAATCTCGGAATGGAGGTCATTCACGCATTTTATAATAATCCTAACAGGCAGAAGGGAACTGGAGTTCAGGTTTCAATTTCCTGCGCCTCTTTTATCCCGAAGCCTTTTACTCCGTTTCAGTGGGAGCCGGAGGACAGCATGGAGTCACTTAAGCAAAAGCAAAAGCATTTGCTTGAATCTATACCTACAAAAAAGATTAAGGTATCCTACCATGATACTCCAACCTCACTTATTGAGGGAGTTCTTGCAAGGGGTGACAGACGCCTTGGTAAAGTAATTCTTCGTGCCTTTGAGCTTGGATGCAAATTTGATTCTTGGGATGACCAGTTTAAATTTGACGCCTGGATGCAGGCATTTGAGGAAAACGGAATTGACCCTCATTTTTATACTCACAGAAAAAGAGAATTTTCAGAGCTTCTTCCTTGGGATCACCTTGATTTCGGAGTCAGCCGTAAATTTCTTGAAAGTGAAAATATCAAGGCGCATGAAAATAAAACAACCCCGCATTGCCGTATCAGATGTGCAGGATGCGGTGCAAATAAATTAAACGGAGGTAACTGTGATGCGAGAGGTTAGGCTTCGTTTTGCAAAAGAGGGCACGGCAAAATATATCAGCCATCTTGATATCAACCGTGCAATGTCAAGAGCTTTAAAAAGAGCAGATATTCCGCTTTGGTATACTGAGGGCTTTAATCCTCATCCTTATATGAGCTTTTCTCTGCCTCTTTCATTGGGTGTTGAAAGCCTTTGCGAAAGCGTTGATTTGAGAATTACCGGCGAAATCAGCAATCGTGAAATAAAGGACAGGCTCAATAATGTTTTACCAAACGGAATTAAAATAATTGATGTTTACGATGATTTTAGGGATTGCAGTGAAATCGTTTATTCCGATTATATATATAAATTCCTTTTTTCAGATAACGAAGAGGCACTGAAAAGAATTAAGAGTGTTCTTGAGAGCAAAGAAATATTTGCTTTGAAAAAAGGAAAACAGGGAAGAAAAAGAGTTTTTAAAGAAACAGATATTAAGCCTTTTATTGATAAATTTTCAATATCAATCAGAGATGAATTTATTGTTCTTAATATAAGATTACTTGCCGGTCCCGAAAAAAATTTAAATCCGTCCTTGCTGTTTGATACAATAATTAGGCTCATTGATATGGATTTTGAATGGAAAAGTATAAGCAGAATATCACTGCTTGATAAAGATTATAAAGATTTTATATAAAAAACACTTGCATTTTGATATATTATATGCTATTATATTTCAGCATTTGTTCCGTTGTATCTCTTGCAACGCGTTATAATGCCTGCGTTTGAGCATTTAAGAAGATGGTCCGCTTTCAATTTCTGATATGAACATCTCATAAATAATTAGGAGGAAGAAAAATGGACGCACTTAAATTAATTGAAAAAGACAGCACAAAAACAGAATTACCAAAGTTTAATATCGGTGATACAGTTAAGGTATCTGTTAACATTCGTGAAGGCTCCCGTGAGAGAATTCAGATGTTTGAGGGTACAGTAATTGCAATTAAAGGCTCGGGTATTTCCAAAACCTTTACAGTTCGCCGCCTTTCATACGGCGTTGGTGTAGAAAGAGTTTTCCCTGTTCATTCACCTAATGTTGTTGATGTTCAGGTTGTTCGTTCAGGTAAGGTTCGCCGTGCAAAGCTTTATTATCTTCGTGACCGTGTCGGTAAGGCAGCTAAGGTTAAAGAGGATATTCAGTAATTTAATTTTTACTTCCCTGTTTTTTAATAGGGAAGTTTTTTTATTTTAGTAAAGTAATTATTATTAATTTGCTATTTTCTTGAAATTTAATTATAATAGACTGTATCGTCGTGAAAGGAGAAGTATATGGCTGATTTTATCAAGCAAAATGTTCAGTGGTTTCCCGGTCATATGGCTAAAACAAGAAGAATAATTAAAGAAAGTCTTAATCTTGTTGACGGTGTTGTTGAGCTTGTTGATGCGAGAATTCCCTACAGTTCTTCAAATCCCGAGCTTGCTTCGATGATTAAGAATAAACCTCATATAGTTCTTCTTAATAAAAGCGATGTTGCAGACCCGAAAGCAACAAAGCTGTGGATTGATTATTATAAATCAAAGGGTATATATGCAATTGCCGTTGACTGTAAAACGGGAAAGGGGATTAACCTCTTTATTCCTACAGTTAAAAAAGTTCTTTCAAAGGTAATTGAAAGAAATGAAAATAAGGGTATGGCAGGCAAGCCTTTGAGATTAATGGTTGTAGGTATTCCGAATACCGGTAAGTCCTCGTTTATAAACAGAATGGCAGGAAAAAACAGGGCAAAGGTTGCCGACAAAGCAGGCGTTACCCGTCAGCAGCAATGGTTTGATGTAGGAAACGGCATAGAGCTTCTTGATACCCCCGGTGTTTTGTGGCCTAAATTCGATGACCCGCAGGTTGGAGATAAGCTTGCTTTTACAGGTGCGGTAAAGGACGAGGTAACAGATATGGAAACTCTTTCCTGCAGATTGCTCGAGTCTTTGTCAAAAACCCGTCCAAATGCTATAACAGACAGATATAAGCTTGATAATATTGATTTAAAACAGGGTTGGGAAATACTTGAAATGATCGGAAGAAAAAGAGGATTTCTTATTAAAGGCGGAGAAATTGATTATGAAAGAACCGCCGCAATTGTTTGTGATGAATTCAGAGGAGGACTTCTTGGTAAAATTACCTTGGAATTACCGTGATTATGAATTGGTTGGAATATGAAAATAAAGCTCTTGATGAGGGATACAGTATTATCTGCGGAGTAGATGAGGCAGGGCGCGGACCTCTTGCGGGTCCTGTTTATGCTGCCGCTGTAATTCTTCCAAAGGGTCATATTGTTGAAGGCGTAAATGATTCAAAAAAGCTTACGGAAAGAAAAAGAGAAATTCTTTTTGATAAGATTACAGACGAATGCTTGTGCTTCAGTATTGCTTCGGCTTCCGAAAAAGAGATTGATGTGATTAATATTTTACAGGCGACCTTTCTTGCAATGAAAAGAGCCGTTGACGGTCTTGAAATTAAGCCCGATATTGCTTTAATAGACGGCAACAGAAAGCCGGGACTTGATATTCGGGAGTGGGATATAATCAAGGGAGGCGCCAAAAGCGCAAATATTGCGGCCGCTTCCGTTCTTGCGAAGGTAAGCAGGGACAGATATATGCTTGAGATGGCAGAAAAATATCCTCAATACTGCTTTGAAAAGCATAAGGGCTACGGCACAAAGCTTCATTATGAAATGATAGAAAAATACGGAATATGCGAAATACACAGAAAAACATTTTTGAAGAAAGTTTTAGGTAATGAATACTAAAGGAAAGCTTTGGGAAATTAAAGCAGTAGAATTTTTAAGAAAAAAGCGTTATAAAATAATTGATGTTAACTATACTACTCGGTTCGGTGAGATTGATATTATTGCCGAAAACA
>JBJEPL010000107.1:0-16714 GCA_051881215.1 Eubacterium sp.
TATTTATTGTTGCCTAAACGATGCACAATACACTAAATGTGGCGGAAAAATCGGAAAATTTATTAAATTCATTATGACGAAAATGGGCTCTGCAGAAAATGGTGACGGTGCAATGCTTGCAGCAATGGCAATACAAATTCCTATCCGTAATTTTGTTCAAATGAGTATGGGAGTATTTTCTCCGAAAATGGCTGAAGGGTTGTTACAAATTCTAAATGATGATGAATCTACTTTTATAGGATTTAATAAAATATTCTGGAGAATAGGAAGTGCGGTTTTAAAATTGCCAAACCTCTTTAAATCCATATAAATATGAAGTATAATGAGATTGGTGATAATATGAATATTGGGGAATTACTTACAATTAAAACAGTTAATGAAAATGAGCCTCAAACAAGATACACTACCGAATTGAAGCTTTTTACTTGCGTTCAACAAGGAGACATAAGCAAACTGATTGAGGAAATGGGAAAAATTAAAGCTACTATTGTAGCAGGTATTATGTCAAATGATGATATAATGCAATACAAATATATGGCGGTAAGCACAATAACTCTCGCTACACGCTATGCAATCCAAGGCGGTCTTAATGAAAAAACCGCGTATGACTTTTCCGATAAATTCATTATGACTGTTGATAATATGAATTCGTCTGACGAAATAATTAATTTACTTGCAGGGGATATTGTCACACTTACAAATTTGGTCAAAGGCAGTAAGCTTAAGCCTAAACAGTCTCCTTATGTAAGAAAATGCATTTCGTATATCAACGATAATCTTGATAAAAGGATTTCCGTTAATGAGCTTGCAAAAATGTGCGGTATATCATCAAATCATCTGTCACAAATATTCAAAAGTGAGCTCGGCGAAAATATTAGCATTTATATTGCTAGGCAAAAGTGTGAAAAGGCTAAATTCTTAATAAAACAAGGTGAAGATAACAAAAGCATCACAAAGAAGCTTGGATATTCGTCAGTTTCGCATTTTGTAACCGCTTTTAAGAAGCTAACAGATATGACGCCGAGTGAATATTATAAATTCACAACTAAAGTATCCGATTAATAAAAACACTTTTGCATTTCAAAGCGTTGAATTAGAAAATGTTTTAAGTGGATGTCGTATTATAAATAGGATTTATCAATCAAGAATGGGGAACGCTAATGGAATTAGTAAAACCAAGAAAATTGAATAAAGGTGATATCATTGCCACTATAAGTCCATGTTGGGGGATTGCAGGAGAAGAAGATGTTGCTTGGAAATATCAAATCGGAAAACAGCGTCTTGAAGAACTGGGACTTAAAGTTGTTGCAGCGCCCAATTCAATGAAAGGCGAAAAATATCTTCAACAGAATCCGAAAGCCCGTGCCGAGGATATTTTATGGGCATTTGAGAACAAAAATGTAAAAGCTGTTATTGCAAATATAGGCGGAAATGACAGCCAAATTGTATTACCTTTTTTAAAAAAGGAACCGATAAGACTAAATCCTAAAATATTTATTGGTTACTCTGATGTGATGAATTACCATTTATACTGTTACAAAGCCGGTCTGTCAACATTTTACGGTCATAATCTGTTGCCGAACATAGCTGAAACACCGTATTTTCATCCATATAGTAAGCAATGGTTTGAAAAAGTGCTTTTTGATAACAGTGCTATCGGAGAAATCAAGCCGGCAAAAACCTATAGCTTTGATGAGAACAATTATTTAGATAAAAACTACGCAAAAAAATATCATAACGAATCCGGATATATTTTTATACAGGGAAAAGGAAAAATCAAAGGTCAATTATTTGGCGGTCACACGGGAATCAGAGATTTTGCGGGGATTAAATCAGTAGACTTTTTTGACAAAATTTTGTTTATTGAAGATATTGCTGAATTTTTCACACCAAGAAAATTGGCTGATTTTATTGATTGGCTTGGGAATATAGGTGCATTGCAGAGAATTAAAGGATTATTGATAGGTAAATTATGCGGTTGCAATTCTTTTGAAAAGCACAAAAAAGCCCTTTTAGAAGTGGTTGACGAGAAGTACGGCTTAATCGATTTAGCTATAGTTGCGAATTTGAATTTCGGACATACCTCACCGATTTGTATTCTGCCTTATGGTGCCGAAGCTGAAATTGACTTTGAAAGTAAAACTATTTCTATTTTAGAATCAGGTGTAATTTGAATTAAAATTTGTAAGTGATTCTGTTTTATGACATTTAAAAATCAAATTTTATATCTTTAGGCCAAAAGAAGCGGCAGTTTTTAATAAAATTGCCGCTTCTTTTCTATCTAATTCAGTTTTTATTCAGCGTCTGTACGGCGGTATTTTTTGATGCTTTTTCATAAATTTTTATCGCGATTAAAACTAATGAAAAGCTGATTATTCCTCCTGCGGTGACATCGCTCAAATAATGAGCGCCCATCATAAGCCGCGTAACGGCAACAACCGATGTATAAATAAACGGTATAGCAAAGCAGGCAGCTTTTTTATCCTTTAATTTATCAAATGCAAGGGGAAGAAGCATCATCAAATAACTCATTCCTGCTCCGGCGGTGTGTCCGCTCGGGAAGGATTTGTTGCCGTTTATGCCGTTAATAACATACCAAGGTGTAAATTTGTCATAGCTTCCTTCGGCGATCAAATCTCTGAAGCGAACTCTTCCCCAAAGGTATTTCAGCCCCTCAACCGAAAGAAGCTGAACAGCCATAACGGCAATTCCTATAACAGCAAGGATACGGAGCACTTTTTTATTTTCCGGCTTAATTGTGATAAATGAGCCTGTAAATAAAACGGTCAGCCCAAATCCTATTCCCCAAATAATGCTGAAAAGCATTTGATACTCGTCTGCAAAAAAGTATTTTCCTATGTAATATCCGAGATATGCCGAGCCGCCGAGCGTAAATAAAAATCCAACAGCCCCTTGCAGCTTGTTTTCATTTGCATAAAACAAAACAGCTCCTGCTAAAGGACATATCAAACGGCAGGGTATTTCTCCCGTGTTTCTAAACCATAATGCCACAGGGTTTTCAGGCATATTAATCCAAATATCAAGCTTTAAATCCAAAAATGCCGCTGCAATAAGAGCGCAGACGGATAATGAATAAAATAACAGTATTTCATTTTTGTATCTTTTAATCATAATATCACCTGCTTTTATATTATCATATATGAAAATTCCATGCAATCATCGAATTTCGTTATTACCGAAAAATATCAGAGTTAAACAGCTTTCCTTAAAAATAAATAATTATGTTGCCGAGGGCGAAATAATCAATTATAATTATATTGTATATGCTGATTTTTCAGAGGAGGATTGCAATGAAAAGGGTAAAAATGATTATATCGCTTTTTCTTTCATTAGCCGTTTTGTTATCGGGAAATACCATTGTATGGGCAGAAGATGCCGATTTAAATTCAGTTGAGAAAATTACTTTTAAAAATGTTTCGCAGGAGGATTTGCAAATGAGTGAATTAGAAGAAAACAGCAAGGATAAAATAACTTTCTTTTCCGACGGAAAAACAGATTACAGTATAGTTATTCCAAACAGCTGTGCTAAATCTCTCAAAGAGGCTGTTGATGTGCTCATAGATACATTAAAGAAAATGACAGGTGCAGATGTGCCTGTTATCAGCGAGTCCGAAGCAGATGCTTTGGGGCATAATATCTGTATTGATACTGTACTTAATAACAAGCGCCCCGATGATGAAAATATTGCAGACGGCTATCAAATAATCATTGATGACGGAGGAATATCAATTTGCGGAGCAAGTGAGGCAGGAACAAGAAACGGCATTTATTCATTTATTGAGGATAAATTAGGCTGTATGTTTTTAACACCCGACGATACATATATCCCAACTCACAAAAATATTTATTTGACGAAAACAAATGAGATAAAAAAGCCGGCAACGCTGTGGAGAGATGTTTATGCTTACGAAACGGCGCAGAATAAATGGGCGGCAAAATTAAAGCTTAACGGTATAGATATTGAAAGTGATGATCCGAAGCTTACCATTGAGCAGCTTCAGTATGAGGGATGGGGGACCTGGTGCCACAACTGCTACGGGTATCTTTCGCCTGACGATTATTTTGAAGCTCATCCGGAATATTTCTCCGAAAAAGACGGCGAAAGGGTTACAACCTATGGCGATCGCGACGCTTATCTTTGCTTGAGTAATCCGGAGGTTTTTGAAATAGTAAAGAATTCCCTTGCAAAAAAGATTGCAGAAAACCCTGATCAGATGTATTGGGATTTCAGTGGTAACGACAACCCTGCTCTTGCAGGATGCGAGTGCGCTCAATGCAAGGCCGCCGACGAAGCGGCAGGAGGTACGGGAATGGGAACCCTGCTTCCGTTTTTAAATAAGCTTGCAAAAGCCTTTCCGGATAAATACATATCTACACTTGCTTATCTACACACCTTAAAGGCTCCGTCAAACATTAAAGCAGAGCCTAATGTTGTTATAAAGCTTTGCTCAATGCCGGGCGATCAGGCTTCGTCATATAACGACGGATTAAATCAAAATTCTTTGCAGTTTAAGCAGCAGGTAGAGCAATGGTCGAAAATAACGGATAAAATTGTCGTTTGGGATTATGTTGTTAATTTCGCTCATCTTCTTATGCCTTTCCCTAATTTCGCAGTTCAGGCAAAAAATCAGAAATTTTATGAAGACAATAATATAATCGGAATTTTTCATCAGGCTTCAAGAGAAGAGGGCGGAGAGCTTGCCTGCCTTCGTGCATATGTTTTGTCCCGCCTTATGTGGGATGGAAGCGGTATGGACGTTTCACAATGCGTGTCAAAATATGTAGCCGCGTATTTCGGTAAAGCCGCTCCGAAGATTACAGAATATATGAATCTCTGCGCGGAAGCTCTTTCAGGGTCCGATAATTCCCTCGGTCTATATGACGGACTGCTTGCCCATTATAAAGGATATCTTTCGCAGGAGAAGGTATTTGAGTACCAAAATTTAATTAATGAAGCCAAAAAGGCAGTTGCCGGCGATTTGGCTTTAGAGAGCCGTGTTGAAGAGGCAGAAGTTTGTGTGATTTATGCAAAGGCATTACTGCCTGAAATCAGCGATGAAGAAAGGCAGGAGGCTGTAACGCGCCTAAATGAGATTTGCCAAAAGCATAATATAACAATGGTGTGCGAGTGGGACAGCCTTGAAAATTTCAATAGGGCCTCTTTAAAGGATATAATCAAAAGCGAGAAAAAAGAGCTTAATAAGCCAAAGATTAAAGCCTTAAAAATCACGGCGGGAGTTGTTGCAGGCGTTGCTGCAGCGGCAATTGCAGTATCGGTAATAAAATATGTTAAAAAGCGTAAAAGGCAGAATGAGGATTAGCTTTATCCATTAAAAATTTTTCTTTATTTCAGTCGGTATATTTGATATAGTATATATGAGGTGTTTTTATGGCAAGTACAAAGGGCTCTGCCTTAAAAGGCAAAATAAGTGAAATAATAACCTTGGGTAAAAAGTATTGGAACACACCTGCAAAGGGCAATTATGTTCCTTATAAGGAAGTTGCAACTTTAGGAGCCGCCGGCTTCGGCGTTCATTGGACAAGTACGCTTCCGAGCGCTATCGGACTTGATGCAAGTAACTTTCTTGTAGGCGCAAGCATCGGTCTGAAACCGCTTGATTTGTGGGTTATGCTTTTGGTAGCCAATATAATCGGCATACCCATTGCAGTATTCAGAGGCTGGTATTTTGATAACCATCATATGAAGGGCGGAAAGTTTATTCCGTTTATGCTTCGCTCCTCTTTCCCGTTGGTGGGATTAGGAACTTTATTTGTCTGGCTTCCGTTTGAAAATTGGGAATATATAACAAAAGCCATTGTTGTTGAGATTTTCTATCTCGTAATACAATTCTTTATGTGCTTTTATAACGAGGGCTTTGCTTATCTTCAGCAGATTATAACTCCCAATGCTCAGGAAAGAGCAACGGTTATGAGTATTTCTCAAATAATCTACTCTCTTGCCCCTACGCTTTCAGGCTTTATTATTCCGACCATCGCAGGCTTGACATGGGGACTTAATAACCTTACAACCTACCGAATTATCTATCCGATTTTTTCTGTAATCGGTCTTATTATAAATACCATATTCTTCCGTAAGGTTAAAGAACGCCTTATTCTTCCTAAAAAGAAGATGGAATATGTAAACCTTGTAGATGCAGTTAGAGAGGTTGCAAAAAATAAGTATTTCTGGATTATCAACAGCGCAAGCTGGATAGGCTTTCTTGAGCCTGCCTACGGAATTATTCTCGGCTGGTCATTTGTATATGCGTATAACGGCGCAAAGGCTGCGCAGCTCGGTATAGCAAATACAGTTATAGGTAATGCCGCTTTATGGGCAATGCTTCTTGCGCCTCTTGCAATAAAAAGATTCGGAAAGCGCAATCTTCTTATTATCTGCAATTTAATGAATGTAGTCTTATTTACAATACTGTTTTTCTCCTTTAAAAATCTTGTTTTAGTATGTGTTGTAATGTTCTTTAACGGATTTTTCAATACCTTCGGTAATATTTATTTCCCTAATATCAATGCCGATATGCGTGATTATCATCAGTGGAAAACAGGTGTAAGAATTGATGGCCTGTTCGGACCTCTTGCTCTTATCGGAACAGTATTAAGCTTCTTTACCGGTATGGTTATTCCTTCAATTTATGAAAGAATGGGCTTGCACGAGGATTACAATGTCCTTTATGACGACGCAATGCGAAACGGACTTTTCAGAGTCCTTATAATTGCTTCAATAGTAGGCGCAATTTTCAATTTAATTCCGTATCTTTTTTACGACCTTACCGAAAGCAAGCACAGGGGTTATGTCAATGTGCTTAAGATACGCGCTATGTTTGAGGACTACGGCGATAATATGCTTGACGACGATGAGCTTGTTGAAGCTATGGAAATTATCAATACTGCAAAGGAATATGACGGCAAAAGCAAAATAGCGGTTGATAAATCGGATTTGAAACGGGCGCGGTCTATGCCTAAAAGGACTGAAGAAGAAAAGGCGCTTCGCAGGCAGGCAATTAAAAGCGCAAAGGCTGTAATCAGAGAGATTAACGAGAAAAATGAAATTATTGAATCAATGCCTATAGTTCTTGAGGAGATAGATAAATTCTCAACTCTGCGTTATCAAAAGCAGCTTGAGGCGGCGAAGCTTACATATGCAAACGGTCCTGTTTATTTATATGAAAACGCAAAACAGGAAATGAAGCAGGCACGCTCTATGCCTAAATCAACAAAAGAGGAAAAAGAAATCAGAAGCGATGCAATAAATCTTGCCAGAACTAAAAAGGCGTCGTCAAAGCTGATAGAAAAATACGGGCGTGACAATCTTGTTGAACCCGATGAAGCTAAAAAAGAGGAAATTCAAAACAGAGAAACGCATACCGTTTTTGAAAACATTAAGGCAAAGCGTGAGCTTAAAGCGTTTGTCAAGGCCGCTTCAGTATACAACAGAGTTGTTGCTCCTTATGAGAACGCAAAAAATCTGTTAGTTCAGGCAGAGAATTATACTCATCTCGACGAGATTGAGCAATTGTATCATCAGGTTAAAGAGAAGCAGACAGCCGCCGCTGCGGTAAATGTTTAAAAATATTAATTTAAGTATTGATTTCAGTGCTGAAAAATAGTAGAATGAGATAGCAGAAAAGCATTCTGCTGTTTTTGGGGCATTAGCGCAGCTGGGAGCGCATCACACTGGCAGTGTGGGGGTCAGGGGTTCAAGTCCCCTATGCTCCACCAAAACCGAAATGACGCCTTTTGGCGTTGTTTCGGTTTTTATCATTTATAGTGACTTGACTCGAGCTGACGGCAAATCCCTATGCTTCACCAAAAAAATCCTTAATTGAACTTACGCAAATGACGATTGCCGAGCAATATGAAACGGAATTTGTGCATATTTTTATTTGTAAAAAATGCAATTTTACTTGATTTAATCATCAAAAAATGATAATGTGATACTTAATGGGAACGGGCGCGTAGCTCAGTTGGGAGAGTGCTGCATTCGCATTGCAGAGGTCGAGGGTTCGACTCCCTTCGTGTCCACCAAAACAGAAAGCCGCTTTTGGGCGGCTTTCTTTATATGCTCCGACTGCCTTGACGGTGCAATTAGCATAAAGCTTATCGCAATTTTTGAAACAAAACCTATAGTAATTATAAAATATCTCTTGCAATTTTAATTTAAAAACTGTATTATGAAAGTAATCACTTGCATGGAGAATGTATTATGGATGAAACAAGTCAGAAAATTATAGACGCTACTATGTCTTTAGTGCGCGACAAGGGATATGTTGCAACTACAACAAAGGACATAGCCAGAGCCGCCGGCGTCAATGAATGTACCTTGTTCCGTAAATTTCAAAGCAAAAAAGATATTGTTTTAAGTGCAATGGAGCAGGAAAAATGGCGTGCCAATGTTACGCCCGAAATATTTAAAAATGTTAAGTGGGATTTGCAAACCGACCTTGAAATGTTTATGACTGAATATATGAACAGGATTACACCCGATTTTGTAAATCTGTCAATCGGCTTGCGTGCTCCCCAGCTATATGATGAAACAGCGCCGCTGATTATGAAAGTGCCGCAATCGTTTATTTCTTCTCTTACTGATTATTTTAAAGAGATGGAAGCAAAAGGGAAAATACCGCATATGGATTTTGATTGCCTTGCTATGACGATATTTTCTTCGACCTTCGGCTACACATTTTTAAAGGCGTCGTTTGATAACAGCCTGTCTCATACTGAAAAGACAGAATATATAAGAAAAAGCGTTGAGCTTTTCTGCAACGGAATACCGAAAATATAAATATACGGTACTGTAAAGGCAGTACCGTAAAAAAATAACATTAATGCAAGCAAGCACACGCTTACAAGGAGGATGAGATTATGAAAATAACAGGAGCAGAATTATTTGTAAAGGCATTGAAGAAAGAAAAGGTAGATACGCTGTTTGCTTATCCGGGAGGTCAGGTAATTGATTTGTTTGACGAGCTTTACGGCGAAAAAGATATAGATATCATCGTGCCGCGGCACGAACAGGCTTTGGTTCACGCTGCCGACGGCTATGCCCGTTCAACAGGGAAGGTAGGAGTATGCCTTGTAACAAGCGGACCCGGTGCCACTAATCTTGTTACGGGTATTGCAACTGCAAACTATGACGGCGTTGCACTTGTTTGCTTTACAGGTCAGGTGCCTACTAATCTTATCGGTAAAGACGCTTTTCAGGAGGTTAATATTGCAGACATCACAAAAAGCATCTGTAAATATTCCGTAACGGTAAGGAAAAGAGAGCAACTTGCAGAAATAATTAAAAAAGCTTTTTCTATTGCAAGGTCTGGTAAACCCGGCGCAGTTGTTGTTGATTTGCCCAAGGATATTCAAAGAGCCTTGGGAAGTGATTTTTATCCCGATGAAATCTGTAAGAAAGATATACCTAATACTTATTTACATAGCGGAGAAATAGACAGAGCATTGGAAATACTTAATAACGCGAAAAAGCCTTTGTTTTTAATAGGCGGCGGTGTTAATATTGCCCGAGCCAATAAGGAAATGACTAACCTTGCAGAGCTTACGGGCGTTCCTGTTGTTACAACTATTATGGGCAAGGGTGCAATTCCCACATCAAATAAGCTTTATGCAGGCAATCTCGGTATTCACGGCAGCTATGCCGCCAATACGGCAATAAGTCAGTGCGATGTTTTGTTTTCAATCGGAACAAGATTTAATGACAGAATTACAGGGAAGATTGAAGAATTTGCGCCCAATGCCTGTGTTATTCATATTGATATTAACCCTGCCTCAATATCCAAAAATATTGCCGCCGATGTTGCGATTGTAGAAGATGCAAAGGAGGCAATATGCACGCTGTTGAAAAAAGCAAAGCCGCTTAACATTGCCCAATGGAGAGAGCAAATCGACGCTTGGAAAAGGCAGTATCCGATTTGTATGGACAGTAACTCAATGACTCCGCAGAAAATTATTCAGTCCATAAATGATGCTTTTTCAAATGCGGTTATAGCAACCGATGTAGGTCAGAATCAAATGTGGGCAACTCAATTTCTTGATATTGATGAAACAAGGCAAATGCTCACATCGGGCGGCTTGGGAACAATGGGATACGGTTTGCCCGCCGCAATCGGAGCTAAAATAGGAAATCCTCAAAAAGAGGTTGTAGTTATTTCGGGTGACGGCGGTATTCAGATGAATATTCAGGAGCTTGCAACCGCTGTTGCTTATGAACTTCCTATTATTATCTGTATTTTAAATAACGGATATTTGGGCAATGTGCGCCAATGGCAGGAGATGTTTTATGATAAAAGGTATTCTTACACCTGTATGCGTTACCGAAAAGGCTGTGATATTACCTGCAACACTCCAAATAAAAACTGCCCTGAATATACACCCGATTTTATTAAGCTGGCAGAAAGCTACAATGCAAAGGGTATTCGTGTTACAAAAGCAGATGAAATTAAAAGTGCATTGGAGCAAGCAAGGCAAAGCAGCAAAGCTCCAACGGTTATTGAATTTATAATTGATAGGGAAGAAAATATAATGCCTATTGTTCCGCCCGGTAATTCTCTTAATGATATGATTTTGAAATGAGCCTGCCTGCAACAGAAAAAATCCGGCAATAAGAATAATTACAGCATATATTCTTGCTTTTTTGTTCAAAAAACGGCAGATATAAATGTGCTTTATCAGCAAGATAAACAAATAAATCGGCACAATTCATATAAATGTTGATTTTTATTTTTCTTTTTGCTATAATAGCGCTGTAACATTTTAGCACGGCAAAGTGATAGCGTGTTACTATGAAAAACAAATTGATTTTGAAAGGAAAAAGTACAAAATGAAAAAGATTTTATCAGTTTTGCTTGCAGCTCTTATGCTCTTTACAGTAGTAATGGCATTTGCAGGCTGCTCAAAGGACAATGCAGGCAGTGAAGATGCAAGCGGTACAGACAACTCACAGTCAACATCTGCCGAAAGTGACCTTGCTTATGTTCAGGGCAAGGGAAAAATGGTTATCGGTATAACAGAGTATGCACCGATGAACTATTATGAAGATGAAGAAAAAACAGTTCTTACAGGCTTTGATACAGAATTTGCACAGGCAGTTTGCGAAAAGCTCGGCGTTGAAGCTGAATTCGTTATAATTGACTGGGATAACAAATGGCCTGAACTCAAGGCAAAATCCATTGACGCTGTTTGGAACGGTATGACAATTACCGACGAAGTTAAGGCAAACAGCTCGGTAACAGATGCTTATGTTAAGAATGCACAGGTTGTTGTTATGAAGGCTGACGAGGCTTCAAAATATACAAGTCTTGACCAGATGGGCGACCTTAACTTTGCAGTTGAGTCTGCTTCAGCAGGTGAAGGCGTGCTTAAGGACGCAGGAATGAGCAATTATACTGCAGTTCCTGCTCAGTCAGATGCTCTTATGGAGGTTCAGTCAGGCTCTGCCGATGCCTGCATTATCGACCTTACCATGGCTAATGCAATGACAGGCGAGGGTACAAGCTATGCAGAGCTTGTTCAGGCAATGACACTCAATGAAGAGGAATACGGTATCTCATTCAGAGCTGATTCGGATATCACAGCAAAGGTTAATGAAATTATGGCTGAAATGAAAGCAGACGGCTCTCTTCAGGAGCTTGCCGATAAGTATTCATTGACTCTTGTATAATTAATTTCTCAAATTAAATCAATTTTAAAACCGTGGCACTTTTTCGTGTCACGGTTTTTGCACAAAAATCCGAAAGGAATTTATCGTTATGTTCTGGCAAGTTACTCTGGACCTGTTAAAAGGCTTCGGCACAACTCTTGAATTATTCGGACTGACATTGGTTTTTGCTCTGCCGATAGGCTTAATTATCAGCTTTGGTTCAATGAGCAAATTCAAGCCAGTTAAATGGCTTGTTAAAACCTTTGTTTGGATTATCCGCGGAACCCCGCTTATGCTTCAGATGATTGTAATTTATTACGGCCCCGGTCTTGCCGGTGCATGGGCACAGCATTTTGAAAATCCGAATATAATAATTTCATGGATTGCGTCTTGGAGCGTATTTGACCGCTTTGTTGCTGTATTAATAGCGTTCGTTATAAACTATTCCTGTTATTTTTCCGAAATTTACCGCGGCGGAATTGAATCAATCCCAAGAGGTCAATATGAGGCGGGACAGGTTCTCGGTATGACAAAAGCTCAAATCTTTTTCAAGGTTGTTTTGCTTCAGGTTATTAAGCGTATCATTCCGCCTATGAGCAATGAAATAATTACGCTTGTTAAGGATACCTCTTTAGCAAGAATTATCGCCGTTTATGAGATTATCTGGGCAGGTCAGACCTACATAAAAATGGAGGGTCAGATTTGGCCGCTGTTCTACACAGGAGTGTTCTATCTTGCTTTCTGCGGCATTTTAACATTGCTGTTCGGCGCAATAGAAAAGAAGCTCAACTATTATAGGGGTTAACTGTTATGGCAATTCTTGAAGTAAAAAATATACATAAAAGCTTCGGCAATAATGAGGTGCTCAAGGGAATAGATTTTTCTCTTAACAAGGGCGATGTTCTTGTTATTATCGGCTCCTCGGGCAGCGGTAAAACCACTCTTTTAAGATGCCTTAATTTTCTTGAAACTCCCGACAGCGGTTCAATAACCGTCGGCGGAGAGGTGCTGCTTGATACAGACGATAAAAATACCTTGAGCGAAAAGGAAATCAGAAGAAACAGGCTCCATTTCGGACTTGTATTTCAGCAGTTTAATCTTTTCCCTCAATATACGGTAATGAATAATCTCACCCTTGCGCCAAAGCTTTTTTTGAAAGAAAAAATTAAATCAATAAAAAAAGAGCAGGGCGCCTCAAAGGCAAAGGAAGAAAAGGCAAAACTGTCAAATGAAATTGAAGAAAACGCAAAGGCTCTTCTTGAAAAAGTAGGACTTACAGAAAAAGCAGACGCTTATCCCTGCGAGCTTTCCGGCGGTCAGCAGCAGAGAGTTGCAATCGCAAGAGCGCTTGCAATGAGCCCTGATATTCTTTGCTTTGACGAGCCTACATCTGCTCTTGATCCCGAGCTTACAGGCGAGGTGCTCAATGTTATTCGCAATCTCAAAACAGGCAACAGCACAATGATTGTTGTTACACACGAGATGGAATTTGCAAAAAATGTTGCCGATAAGGTGATATTTATGGCAAACGGTATTATTGAGGAGGTAGGAACTCCGCAGGATATTTTTGATAATCCGAAAAGTGAAATTCTTAAATCCTTTCTCAATAAGGCTCTTGATGCAAAATAAATTAATTATCGCCGCTGTGATTAAAACAGCGGTGATTTTTTTATGATTATTGCTCAAAATAAAAACGGGTGATAATATGAAATCAATATGGAGTGAAAGCTGTAAAATAGAAAAAAGAAAAGCTCTTGATAAGGATATAACAACTCAAATTGCTGTTATCGGCGCAGGTCTTGCAGGTATTCTTATCGCAAAAAGGCTTGTTGATTCAGGGCACGATGTAGTTATCCTTGAAGCAAACACAATTGCCTCGGGGCAGACGAAGAATACAACCGCAAAAATTACCGCACAGCACGGATTAATTTATAACAATCTTATTGATATTTTTGATGAAAATAAAGCAAGGCAGTATGCAATTCTAAATCAAAAAGCAATTTGCGAATATAAAAATCTGATAAACGATGAAAAAATTGACTGCGATTTTGAGGAAACTGACGCTTTTGTTTATTCGCAAACAGGTATTGATACTCTGATTGACGAAGAAAGAGCGTGCAGAAATCTCGGACTTGATGTTGAGCTTTGTCAGAATTTATCCCTGCCTTTTGAAATTGCAGGCGCGCTTAAAATGAAAAATCAGGCGCAGTTTAATCCGCTTAAATTTATAAAGGCTGTTTCTCACAATCTTATTGTTTATGAAAATACGGCGGTTACAGAGGTTGATGAAAATATTGTTTATGCAAACGGTTTCAAGGTTTACGCCGAGAAAATTGTTTTCGCCTGCCATTTTCCGTTTGTGAATTTCCCGGGAATGTATTTTGCACGAATGTATCAGGAGCGCTCTTATGTTATCGCACTTGAAAACGCTTCTTTGCCTAAAGGTATGTTTATAAGCGACAGGGAATTTCCTATGTCATTTCGTTCGTATAAAGACCTAACGCTTATAGGAGGCTTCGGCCACAGAACAGGAGAGAATGAGGGTACAAGCTATGAAAATTTGAGAAAATTTGCAAAAAAGTATTTTCCGCAGTCAAAAGAAGCTTCCTGCTGGTCGGCGCAGGACTGCATAACAGCCGACGGCGTGCCTTATATTGGCGTTTTTTCCGACGAAAGACCTGATTGGTATGTCGCAACAGGCTTTATGAAATGGGGAATGACAACATCAATGGCGGCGTCATTGGTTATCAGCGATATGATTAACGGCGAATATATGAGCGATGCCGAGGTGTTCTCTCCTCAAAGGTTCAATGCTACAGCCTTTAAGGGGATTTTGCAAAATGCGTCACAGGCGGTTAAAGGCCTTGCAAAAGAGAATTTTGAAATTTCAGATAAAGATACCGAGAGCCTTTGCGTCAATGAGGCGGTTGTCATAGATACAGAGGCGGGAAAGGCAGGAGTTTATAAGGATGAAAACGGTAAGCTTTATTGCGTAGACAATGCGTGCCCGCACCTCGGCTGTCAGCTTCAGTGGAACAGCGACGAAAAAACCTGGGACTGCCCCTGTCACGGCTCCCGCTTTGATTATAAGGGCAATCTCATTAATAATCCCGCCCAAACGGATATTAAATTGTGAGGATATTTTATCCCTGATTCTGTTACAGGCAGTTATACTTACTATAGGCGTGAATTGAGAAATTAATTAATCAGCTAAAGAGAATATAAATAATAAAAATGACTTGTTTACAAAAAACAAGTCATTTTTATTTTAAAGTTTTTTTGAATTATTTGTTCTGTCAAGCAGATAGTCTATATTTGTTTCAAAAAAATCTGCTAAAATAATGAGAGTATCGGTGGGCGGTATTCGTTCTCCGCTTTCATATTTTGAAATAAGAGCCTGTTCTATTCCGGTTTGCATTTGCAGAGCAATTTGTGTAAGCCCTTTTTCTTTTCTCAATTTCTTTAAATTGTTTCCCAAAAAATATCACCTAATGACATTATGTCATAATAGTACTTGACTAATATGACAAAATGTCATATAATACAAATTATGATATCGAGTCATATTTTGTGCAAAAGGAGAAACTTTATTATGAAAATAAAAAGAATTTTAAGCTTATTATTATCAGTTGTAATGCTTTTAAGTATTACCGCAGGACTTGATTTTTCAGCCGAAGCGTCAAGCTACAGCAGTAACTATAAAAGATGGTCACAGAATAAATCTGATTATTCATGGATGCAAAATTACGGTTGCGCAGTTGTTGCTGAAGCAAAAATGATTTATGAAGCCGGAATAAAGACCTCCTCTTTCAATCCCGATGTTTATTATAAATGGTGTTTAGATAAAGGCTATGTTAACAGTAGTGGTTTTGTTTATGCTGATAATCCTGTAAAATATGCAAAAGCATTGGGGAATACCGCACTGTCATATTTGGGAAATACAACTTCAAATTGCACCGATAAAATCAAATCTAATGCAAACAATGGATATTACAGTATAATATGTGTCGGCAATCACTATGTTATGGTTGATAATGCAAAAACAAAGTCGACAGGAACAGTTTATGTATATGATTCATTTGGAATACAGTATACAACGAATGCCCCGGGCAAAGATAGTTATACGCTTTCAGAAAGAGGCTATTCTGTTAAAAGCGTAAGGAGTTTTAAATATACTAAAACAAGCAGTATAACAAAACCGTCTGTCACGGTAAAAGCAGTTTCAAATCTTACAACCAACTCCGCTCAAATTAATTTTACCTGCAATAATCCAAGCAAAGTAACTATAAAAACAGTTGGTGTGCAGGTCAGGAAAAAGGGCGTGTCAAACTGGACATCAAAGAGCGAAGCGATGAACCCAAGCTATGTAAATGCGGCTTCAACGCCTATGTGGTGGACTGTAGGCTCGGGGAAAGAATTAAATATGTCGCTTAATGCAGGCACAATCTATGAGTATAGGGCTTATGTTGTTTATAACGGTACGAATTATTATTCATCAATAAGCACATTTACAACCAAAGGCCCTCATACTCATAGCTACAGCAGCGGCGTAATAACAAAATCATCAACTTGTAGCTTAACGGGTATAAGGAGATATACCTGTACGAATTGCGGCGGTACCAAAACAGAGACAATACCTGCAACAGGACACAGCTACAACAGCGGCGTAATAACAAAAAACCCAACCTGTACTTCAACAGGTGTGAAAACATACACCTGCATAATATGCGGTGACACAAAAACATTAGCAATTGCAAAAACGGAACATTCATATATAACAACTACAACAAAAGCAACAACAAGCAGTAACGGCTTTATTGTAACAAAATGTACGGCTTGCTCGGAGGTAAAATCATGGTCAACAATTTATTATCCAAAAACTGTTACTCTTTCAAAAACAAGCTATGTTTATGACGGAAAGGTTAAGAAGCCGACTGTAACAGTAAAAGACAGTAAGGGTAATAAGATTGCATCAAGCAATTATACCGTAACATATTCAAGCGGTTGCAAGAATGTAGGAACCTACACTGTAAC
>JBJEPL010000108.1:0-4697 GCA_051881215.1 Eubacterium sp.
AGATAACGGTTAAATGGAAGAAAGCAACCTGCACAGGATATCAGATACAATATTCAACAAGCAGTAAGTTTACTTCAGGTACAACAAAAACAGTAACCGTATCAAAGAGCAGTACTGTAAGTAAAACAATCTCAAAGCTTAAGTCAAATAAAAAGTATTATGTTCGTATCCGTGCATACAAAACAGTTAATGGAACAAAGTATTACGGCACCTGGAGTAAAGCAAAGAGCGTTACAACAAAGAAATAAAGACTAAAGATAAAGCTACCTTTGGGGCACCCTACATAAAGAAGTATTTGGTTTAAGCTTTCTGAATTTTGCCCATAGCACTATTAAAAAATCCCATTAATACGCAAGTATTGATGGGATTTTATTAATGCACTCTGAACAAAATCAGTTTGCTTAAACTGCTATGCACTTAAAAATATGTGAAACAGATGAAAGGCAAGGCATAATTTGCAGGGCAGGCTTGATGCCTTCACTGCAAATTTAACGCAGTATTTCGTTGCTTTCAATTATTTTTAAGCAATTATTCTTTATGTAGGGTGCCCCTTTAGGCGGCTTTTTTCTTGACTTTATTGACTTATAGATAAAAACATAGTAAAATGATTTTGAATATAAAGCAAGTTGCGGAGGTTTTATCATATGCTTAATTCGGAAAAAACTATGGATCAGATTGTAGCTCTTTGCAAGGGCAGAGGATTTGTATATCCCGGCTCGGAAATTTACGGCGGTCTTGCAAACACTTGGGATTACGGCCCGCTCGGCGTTGAGCTTAAAGAAAACATAAAAAAAGCATGGCGTAAAAAGTTTATACAGGAAAATAAATATAATGTTGGTCTTGACAGCGCTATTCTTATGAACCCTCAAACATGGGTTGCTTCGGGTCATCTCGGCGGATTTTCGGATCCTCTTATGGATTGCTGCGACTGCAAAACCCGTCACAGAGCTGACGACCTTATTGAAAATTTTGACGGAACAAATGTTGCCGGCTGGTCTAATGAGGAAATGAGCGCATATATTAAAGAGCATAACATTCCGTGCCCTAACTGCGGCTCAAGCAATTTTACGGATATCCGCCAGTTTAATCTTATGTTTAAAACATTTCAGGGTGTAACAGAGGATTCAAAGGACGAGATTTATCTTCGTCCCGAAACAGCGCAGGGTATTTTTGTTAATTTTGCAAATGTTCAAAGAACAACAAGAAAAAAGGTCCCGTTTGGCGTTGCGCAGGTAGGTAAGTCCTTCAGAAATGAAATTACACCGGGTAAATTCATTTTCCGCGTAAGAGAATTTGAGCAGATGGAGCTTGAATTTTTCTGCAAGCCGGGTACTGACCTTGAATGGTTTGATTATTGGAGATCCTTCTGCCGTGACTGGCTCTATTCTCTTAATATCAGCAAGGATAATCTTCGTTTAAGAGACCATTCGCCTGAAGAGCTTTGCTTCTACTCAAAGGCTACCACTGATTTTGAGTATCTCTTCCCGTTTGGCTGGGGCGAGCTTTGGGGCGTTGCAGACAGAACTGACTATGACCTTACACAGCATATCAATACTTCAGGTAAAAATCTGGAATATTTTGACCAGGCAACCGGTGAAAAATATGTTCCTTATGTTATTGAGCCGTCGCTCGGTGTTGAAAGACTTTTCCTTGCTCTTCTTACAGAGGCTTATGATGAGGAAATTCTTGATGAAGAAAAAAATGACAAGAGAGTAGTTATGCATTTTCACCCTGCTCTTGCTCCGTTCAAGGCAGCAGTGCTTCCGTTATCAAAGAAGCTCAACGAGCAGGCAGAAGAGGTATTTGATGCTCTTTCAAAGAAATTTAATGTTGATTATGATGACGCAGGCTCTATCGGTAAGAGATACCGCCGTCAGGATGAAATAGGTACACCTTATTGCATTACCTATGATTTTGATTCAGTTGAAGACGGCTGTGTTACAGTGCGTGACCGCGATACAATGGAGCAGGTAAGGCTTCCTATTTCAGAGCTTGCACAATTCATTGAGGAAAAGCTTGATTTTTAGTTTATAATTGATGAAAAGAGTGTGTTTTTATGAACAAGATTAACAGAACGCTTGTTAAGTCGCAGGCAAAGCAGCTTATTAAGGATAAAGTGTTTTCGCTGTTTTTGATATGTATAGTTGTTATGATTCTTACCGGAGGAGTTTCAGCCGGTATCAATCTTAACTATAATATTGATAATTATCTTGACGAGCTTCAGACGAATGAGTATTACAGCGACGACAATTACGACGGATACAGTTATGGTTATGGCGATTTTGATGATTATTTTGAAGATAATTTCGGATTTGATTATGACGACTATTACAGTCAGGAAGGTGTAAATCCGTTTGATTCCTTCGACGGAAGCCAGACGAACAATAATTTTTCAAATATTCTTGTAAGTCCTTTGCGTTTGAGCGGAATTTCTTCCGGTATATCAATCATTTGCTTTATTCTGTCACCGCTTTTGGTGAGCCTTGCAGGATTTTTCGTGCTCTTTATAAGAAGAAGCAGTCAGGATGAATTCAAGCTCGGTGAATCGTTTGCAAATTTATTCAAGGTATCCTTTAATGCAACATATCTTAAAAAGCTTGTTGTTTTTCTGTTAAAGAATTTATTTGCATTTCTGTGGTCGATTTTATTTATTATACCTGGTATTGTTTACAGCTACAGCACATATTTTGCCTTCGAGCTTATGTGCGATTATCCGAATTTGAAGCCTTCAGAAGCGTTAAAGCTTTCAAGGAAGATTATCAAAGGCAACAGAACAGAGCTTTTCACCCTCGATTTAAGCTTTATTCCTTGGTATCTTCTTATGGGTATAACCTGCGGAATTGCCGGAATTTATGTTATTCCTTATGTAAAAACTACAAAGGCTCTGTTTTATGAGAACTTCCGCTTGAGAGCCGTTGCCGAGGGCAGAGTTAATGATGACGATTTCCTCTCCGAGGAGGAATTAAAGGCAAAATATAACGCAACAGACCAAAGCTATAACACTAATTACTATAATCCGGATATAAATGCCGGTCAGGGAAATTATTATAATCCTAACAATAATGCTCAACAGGGCAGTTATTATAATCCCGATTTTAATGAAAATCAGTCGGGCGCTGCTTATAATAATTCGCAGGCCTATTATCAGCCGCAGGAGAATCAGAATACGGCTTCACCTGCCGAAGAAAATAATAATACATCGTATTATTACTCTCCGCCGCAAGCAGAGCAGCAGGAGAATAACGCTGATAACGGCACTGATGAAATGTCACAAAATTAAAAATATAAAAGAATAAAAAATGCAGTCTGATTTTCAGACTGCATTTTTGCGTTTGTCGGAATATTTTTTATAAAAGTAACCGCATATCAGCGACACAATTGCCGTTGCCACGAAAACTGCTACGGCGAGCTTAATATTCTTTTGCTCGATTGAAGAGCCGCAGATGGTTGAGGTTATGATTGACGGAATTCGGCATATGGTTGTAATTATGAAAAATTCAACGAGATTAATCTTCATTGTTCCGGCAATGTAGGTAAAAATATCCTTTGGGGTGCCGGGGATAAGATAAAAGATTATAAGAAACAACCGTTGGTTTTTTTGGTCGCTTAATATTTTAAGCTCTCTTACCTGCTCCTCGTTTATGAAGATTTTTACAAATTTTGTTCCGAGGCATCTTGAAAGCAGTATTATTACAAGCGAGCCGAGAAAGGAGCCGAGCGAGCAAAGCAGTGTTCCGCCCCATGTTCCGAAGGCATAGCCCGAGGCAATTTCAAGCGGTTCGGCAGGTATTATTTTTATAACTGTCTGAAATGCTCTTATGAACACAAAAACCGCCGCGCTTAAATCCTTGTAGGAATCAAGCCATTGCTTAAAGCTCTGCGTGTCAGTCACAAATTCGGTGAGAGTTCTGCCGACCGTTAGATATAACACGGCAAACAAAATAAGCAGTACGCCTATCCCTGCGCCGTAAACGGCAACTATCTCTTTTGAAGGCTTTTTTATGTATTTTGCGATGCTGTTTTTAAGCTCCTTCATCTATTGACCTCACAAAAGGAATTTTAACATCGCTTGAAAACTCATCGTAAAAGTATTTCAGTCTGCCGTTGTAGCCCTCAAACCAAGGCTTTTGCTTTCCGTCATAATGAATAATCATCGTTGCTTTTTTTACAAATTCAAACGCTCTTTCTTCAGAGCCCTTGAGCTTTATTAAGCGCGAAAAGCATCTTTCGTCAAGATTGATATAATATTCGCTTATGGTTTCAATCCTGCCTTCATAATAAATATTAAGTGCGTCCTGATCGCCAAGAAACAGTATGCGCTTATACTTTCTTATAAGAGCGAAAAGCCTGTCCGGAGAAAATACCTTTCTCATCTCGGAGATGTTCATAAGCATAATTCCGGCGTTTATATAATGCGGCGATTTGTTATTTATAAAAAGCCTGCCCTTGTTCCATCTGTCAACAAATCCGTCAAAATGCTTTGCACCGAGGATTAAATTACCCCCGAAATCCATGGAATAGAAATTTATTAGGGGATTAATAACTATCGTGTCGGGGTCGAGATAAAGAACCCTGTCAACGGATTTCGGGAGGTAAAGAGGAGCAAAAAGCCTGTAATAGGTTTCCTTTGATAAGCGCTTGAGATTCGGCGCGTCTTCAAAATATTTGTCGTCAACACGGATTGGATAAATCTCCAC